>JARRQM010000052.1:0-7507 GCA_037381765.1 Kineosporiaceae bacterium | reverse complement strand
GAACGGGTTGGCGGTCGGCGCCGACGGGACGGTCACCGACACCGTCGGGGTGCGGGCGTGCTACGGGACGGAACACGACGAGGAACTGGCGGCAGCCGAACGCCAACGGCTCGTTGATGCCTGCGTGGCCGACATCAACCAGATCGTGCGCAAAGCCGCGGATGTCGATGCGGACCTGGGACGGCTGTTCGCCTCGATCGAACAGGGGCGGCTCGCGGCCCTGGACTCGGCAACCCTCGCCGGTGCCCGGACCCAAGGGTTCGAGGCCGGTGACGCCGCCCGGAGCGTGCTCCCTCCCCCGGGGGACGGCGGGGCGCCCGCGGCGGATAACGCCGGGTGGTGGGCGGGCCTGTCCGACGCCGAACGTGAGCAGATCATCGCCGCGCACCCGGACTGGATCGGCAATCTCGACGGTGTGGACTTCCGGGCGCGGGACCGGGCCAACCGGGAACTCCTCGATGACCATCGGGCTGCCCTGGAACGGGAACGGGCCGATCTGGAACGTCAACTGCACGACCTGTCCCTGACAGAGAAGGCTTTCGGGTCACCTCACGCCGACGAGTTGTGGAACCGTCTGCAGGAGAACAAGGACAAGCAAGCATCCCTGGACACCGTGGACCGGGTGCTCGCCAGGGGCGGGCGGCAGCTCGTCGGACTGGATCTCGGTCACGGGCGGGCCCAGGGCGTCATCGCCGTCGGCGACCTGTCGACCGCTGACCACGTCGCCGTGTTCACCCCCGGCCTCACCTCGACGGTCCAGGGCATCGAGGGCAACGACCAGCGGATGGCGGAGCTGAAGAGAGAGACGGAAAAGCAGCTTTCGGACAGCGGGGAGACCGGGACGGTGGCGACGGTCACTTGGGTCGGCTACCAGGCCCCGCAGCTGAGTGCGGATTCCCTGTTCTCGTCGAACTCGGTGGCCCTGGACGAGGCGGCTCGGGACGGCGGCCGCGATCTCGCCGAGTTCTACCGCGGGATCAACGCGTCCAGGGCGACGGACCCCGACCTCACCGCGATCGGGCACTCCTACGGGTCGACGACGACCGGGTTCGCGTTGCGCGAGGACACCGGCGTCGACCGGGCGGCCTTCGTCGGCTCACCCGGGTTGGGTACGGATTCGCTGACCGACCTGCGGGTGCCCACCGGGCAGTCCTACTACGGCGAGGCGACCTGGGACGGGGTCGGTGACTTCGGGCGTTTCGGTACCGACCCGAGCGACCTGGCCGGGATGCGGCATCTGGAGACCCGCGAGGCCACCGCCCCGGACGGGACCCACCTCGACGGGGTGCGCGGGCACACCTCGTACTTGCAGGACCGCTCGACGAGCCAGTACAACCTCGCGGTACTCGCCGCCGGGCATCCGGAGCTCGTCATCGAGGGCCGGAACGTCGGGATCACCGGGTGAGCGGGGCTCTGGGTGAGCGGGGCTCCGGGTGAGCGAGGGCGTCGGGTGAGCGAGGGCGTCGGGAGCGCACGGTTCCGGTGCCGGCCCGGATGCGTTGCGGGCGTGCTGGTGGGATGTGATCGAGGAAGATGACGGTGTCGTGGCGTGGCGGTCTGGTCGTGTGGGTGGCGGCCCTGATGGTGTCGGGGTGTTCTGTGGTGGGTTCGGGGTCCTCTCCGGAGGCGGAGCTGCGGTCGCGGCCGTCGTATGAGCAGGCCGGTCGGGAGTACCTGGTGATGCTCGAGGCGATGCGGGCGGAGATCTCGGCGGCGGTGCCGTCGCTGCGGTGGAAGACGGAGAAGTCCTACGAGGACGAGACCCGGGCGGGGTGTGCGGAGCCGTATGCCGGGCTCAACGGGACGACCGGGTTCTTCGATACCGGTGACGCCACGGGGGCGGTGCCGGATGCGGACTGGCCTGCGGTCGTCGAGATCGTCACCCGGATCGGCGCGGAACACGGGTTCACCCAGATCGTCACTCTCGTCGATCAACCGGGACATCACGTGGTGAACCTCTACGACGGATACGAGTCCCGGATACGGATGGGAACCAAGGTCGGTACCAGCCTCGCCGTTTTCGGTGCGTGTTTTCTCGAGGAGAGCGTGCGGGCGTCGTCTTCGGGATAGGCGGGGTGCGGGCCGGGAAGGGTCCCGGAGTCGGTGTCCGGCTCCGGCCCTGAGATGAGGGAATGGGGTGCCCGGAACGCCGGGCCGACTCCAGAACAGAACGTGCCTATGTAGGCACAAACTGTACACGCTAGTCCCTTAGTGTGCCCGGGATGCACCGTTTGCCAAAGTCTGTGGGCTCACCTTCTTGTCACGCTCGGTTGATGATTTGTGCACGGTGAGCGCTCACGATGGGGGTGGCGCGGGGGCGTCCGGCCAGGGTTGCGGTTCCCGAAATGCACCCGACCCGGAGAACCGGAGTTGACGGTGAGGCCGGGCGATCCGTCCGGCAAGGAGTTGACAGCCATGCGCGTGTCGGTGCTGCGGGGGCTCGTTCTCGTCGTGGGCGGGATATTCGTCCTCGTCTTCACCATGGTGCTGTCGCCGCCGCCGACGCTGTTCTCCGACGCGGCCTCGGCGTGCACCCAGCACTTCGGGCTCACCCGCGCCGTCGACGGGTACCTCACCTTGGAGGCCCAGTTCTTCCCGCCGGAAGCGACCTGCACGACCGAGAACGACGTCAGCTATGCGTGGTACTCGCCGACCGAGACGTTCCTGCTCTCCGTCCTCATGATGATCTCCCTCCTGCTGTTCGTCGCCGGGGCTGCCGAGGCGGGGCTGGCCGCGGCCCGGGGCCGGCACGACCCACCTCCCGGCCCCGAGACCGAGGAGACCCCGGACTCCGTGGACTTCTGGCGTCTGTGAACGCCCGGGTGCGCGGCGTTCCCCCGTAGGACATCGGGAAACGCCGGATCCGACCGCCCGCGGCACCGGTACCCGCTCCCCGGCCGGTACAGGACGGAACGACCCCCGTGGTGCCACTCGGAACGCCGTTCCCGTGGGTGTTCCCCCCTTGCGTCGGTGTCGGACGGCCGTTATCTGCCCGGAACGGGCAGAATGAGAGGAGTTCGGGGGAGCACGTTTCCGGGAGCGCCCAGCAACGCGGCTGGTTGGCGCCCCGTCCTATCGACAAGATCGGGCTGAGGGCCCGACGGGGGAGGGCACCTCATGAAACCGTCAGTGCTGCGTGGGATCATCTCGATCACGATCGGCTTGGCTGCCACCTTGTTGTTCCTCGTTCTCGCGTCGCCACCGGCGATCTACCCGGATGCGGACGTCGCCTGCCTCAACCATTTCGGTGTGGCTGCGGCGGTGGACCGGCCCTTCACCCTGGAGACGAAGGTGTTCCCGCCGGAAGCCGTCTGCGTCGGCAGTGACGGTGACCGCTACCGGTGGTACTCCTCGGCCGAATCGACCCTGTACGCCGGACTCCTGATCGTCGCCGGGGTCGGCCTTCTCGCCGGGGTCGCCGACGTGCTCGGCTCCGTCATCCGCCGTCGGTTCCTGGCTTCCGACAGGGGCGTCGACGGGGGCATCGGCGAGGGCGTGTTCTAGACCGCCCGGGAGACCCCCGGCATGGCCTTCCTCCCGTAGGCTCGTTTCCCATGCTCGGATCCTTCGAACACGACCAGACCGCAGAACGTACCGGGCACGGTGACCCCGTGCTCCGGCATGAGGCGGTGGCCCAGGACACCGCTGGCCACGCCCCGGAAGACCTGGATCTCCGCGCGGCCCTGGACGCGCACCTCGACCCCTATCTCGGCAGCTGCGACCTCGTCTGGCAGGAAATGGTCTCCGACCTCGTGCACATCGATGTGTGCATGTGGCGCCCCACCGACGACCGACCTTTCTACACCTTCCTCACCCAGGGGATGAGCGATCTCCCGATGACGGTGCCGTCCGAGATGGCCGGCGAGGTCACCCCACATGCGGAACTCTTGATCTGCCTGCCCGCCGACTGGCCCGTCCCCGAGGGCATCCAGGACCTCGCGCTCTGGGAGGACGAGGCCACCTACTTCCCGATCCGCTGGCTGACGAGGCTCGCCCGGCTCCCGCATGAGCACCGCACCTGGCTCGCGCTCGGGCACACCGTGCCCAACGGCGATCCCGCCGAACCGTTCGGCGAGGGCACGGGATTGTGTTCCTGGATGCTCCGGCCCCCGATGACCCTGCCCAAGGAAGCCTGGTCGCTGCCCCTGTCCGACGGCCGCAGCGTCGATCTGTTCGGCCTGGTCGGACTCACCCGGGCCGAACTCGATCGCAAACTCAATGCCGGGGTCGAGTCCTTGTTCACCGGTTTCGACCGGGCCGGCGTCAACGAGGTCCTCCGCACCGGGCGCCCGTCCACCGTGTAGGTACTGCCCGGCCGGGTGGCACCAGCGCTCGGGGCAGCCCACCCGGCCTGGTGGGCTGCCCCGAGCGCTGGTGCCTCAACCTCGCCGTCCCGAACCCGCTGCCTCAGTCCCGGGGGGCAGCCCGGGGGTCAGTCCGGGGAACTCCGGGTGGGCAGACGCGGGAGGCTCCGGCCGTGAAGGCCGACTCCGGTCACCCGGTGCCGTTCGACGATCAGGCCAGAGAGACCTCGACACCCTCGCTGAACATGGAGTCATGGAGTTCGATCCGGCTCAACGTGACGCCCTCGGGGATGTCGAAGACGACGATTCCGGTCGTCGCGTTTCCCGGATTGATCACGTTGAGGAAGGAGTTCGCCTCCTTCCCGAGGTGGGCGGCGGCCTCCGAGGACGCCTCGAACTCCCGGCCGTCGGCGTCGAACAGGTACTGGTAGCTCCCGTCGAACAGCTGGGCCTCCTTCCCGATGTTCCGTACCGTGATGGTGACCAGGACGAACTGGCCCTGGGCCTCGGTGCTCAGGGTGTCGTCGCCGAGGGTTGACACACCCGGTTTCACCTTCGTCACGGTGAACTCGAACTTCCCGTCCCGTACCGGGGCATTCACCCCTGGGATCGGCGGGGACGCGGTGGGCTCGGCGGTCGGACCGGTTCGGGCGGGTTGCGACGTGCCGCCGGCCGCGGGCGTCCCGGCGGAGGTCGCGCCGCTGCTCGCGACCGCCCCGATCGCGGCGATCAGCGCGACGACGCCGGCGACGGCGAGGAGGGTCGTGCGCACCGGGTGCCGCTTCTTTCCCCGGGCCGCCGCCCACTCCGTGTCCTGCTCGCCACCGATGGGCGGGAACGGCGACGGCCCCTCGATCGGGGCCGGGGGCGCCGGGTCGACGACCCAGACGGATTGCCCGGTCGCCGGGTCGACGCGGTAGCGATGACCCGTCGCCGGGTCGGTGTAGATGTCAGGCACGTGAGTCTCTCCAGGGGCGACGGTGGGGGGACAGTCGGGATCGCGGGGCGTGACGATCCCTGTCCTGAGAGTCAGGTCTACACCGGAAAGTGGCGGACAGTAGGGGATTGTTTTCGTGTCGTTATCGACGGAGGGGGAAACGGTGCCCGCGGGAACCTGAACGGGAACGGGGGACGCTCCCCGGTCGGTACCCCGTAGGCTTTTCCGGATGCGCGGGCGGGTGCCCGGGCAGGATCGGATGACGGGACGTAGCTCCGCATGCCAGAACCCCGGGACCTCGACGACCTTCCCTACGCGCCGTTCCTGCGGCCCTCCTCCGGTCCGGCCGGCCCCGGAGAGGTCCTCGATGGGGTCCACCTCGACGGGATCACCATCCCCGAGGTCGACGCCGCCGGTACCCGGTTCCTCGAAGCCGCGCTCACCGGGGTCACCTTCGACGGGGGAAGCCTGCGCGGCTCCGCCTTCCGGGACGCGTGGCTGCGCGGGGTCCGCCTGGTCGGTACCTCACTGGCCGAGTCGGAGTGGGTGGACGCCGAGCTCGTGGCCACCTCACTGGCCGGGATCGAGATGTTCACCGCGCGACTGCGCCGGGTGACCTTCCACGGGTGCAAGCTCAACTCGGTGAACCTGCGCACCGCAACCCTCGACGACGTCCGCTTCGTCGACTGCGTGCTCACCGACATCGACTTCGGCGAGGCCGAACTGCGCCGGGTCACCTTCCCCGGAACCCGCCTCGGCCCCGTCCGGTTCGCCAAGGCCCGGATGACCGACGTCGACCTGAGTGGCGCCCGGACCCTGCAGCTCGACGACGAGATCACCGCCCTGCGCGGTGCCACCCTCAGCTACGGCCAGCTGATGGAACTGGCCCCGATGTTCGCCCAGGCCGCCGGCGTCCGCCTGCGTGACTGACCGGGTTCTCCCGAACCGGGTCCGGACGGCAAACGGGTCCGGACGGCAAACGGGTCCGGCCCGGGATGCGAACACCCCGGGCCGGACCCGTTGTTCCCCGGCCCCCGGTGCGGCCGTGCGAGCGCACCCGGGACCGTGAAGAACCGATCAGATGTCTAAGTACAGCTCGAACTCGTGCGGGTGCGGGCGCAGCCGGATCGGGTCGACCTCGTTCGACCGCTTCCAGTCGATCCAGGTCTCGATCAGGTCGGGGGTGAACACGCCGCCTTCGGTGAGGTAGTCGTGGTCGGCCTCCAGCGCGTCGAGCACTGCGGTCAGCGAACCCGGCACCTGCGGGATCGACGAGTGCTCCTCGGGAGGCAGCTCGTACAGGTCCTTGTCGACCGGTGCCGGCGGCTCGATCTTGTTCTTGATCCCGTCCAGACCGGCCTGGAGCATCGCGGAGAACGCCAGATACGGGTTGCTCGACGGGTCGGGCACCCGGAACTCGATGCGCTTCGCCTTCGCCGAGGTCCCGGTGACCGGAACCCGCACGCAGGCGGAACGGTTCCGCGCCGAGTAGACGAGGTTGACCGGCGCCTCGAAGCCCGGCACCAGCCGGTGGTAGGAGTTCACCGTCGGGTTGGTGAACGCGAGCAGCGACGGGGCGTGGTGCAGCAGGCCGCCGATGTACCAGCGGGCGGTGTCGGACAGGCCGCCGTAGCCGCGCTCGTCGTAGAACAGCGGCGAGCCGTCCTTCCACAGCGACTGGTGGCAGTGCATACCGGAGCCGTTGTCACCGAACAGCGGCTTCGGCATGAACGTCACCGTCTTACCGGCCTGCCAGGCGACGTTCTTGATCACGTACTTGAACAGCATCAGCTGATCGGCGGCCAGCGTGAGGTTCGCGAACTTGTAGTTGATCTCCTGCTGGCCCGCGGTGCCAACCTCGTGGTGGGCGCGCTCCACCTGGAGGCCCACCGACTGCAGGGTCTGCACCATGGAGTCGCGCAGGTCCGCGAAGTGGTCGACCGGTGGCACCGGGAAGTACCCGCCCTTGTAGCGGGGCTTGTAGCCGCGGTTACCGCCCTCCTCGGCGCGGCCCGTGTTCCACGCGCCCTCCAAGGAGTCGATGAAGTAGTAGCCGGCGTTCTGCTTCGTCTCGAAGCGCACGTCGTCGAAGATGTAGAACTCCGCCTCGGGGCCGAAGAAGCTCGTGTCGGCGATCCCGGTGGCCTTCAGATGGGCCTCGGCCTTCGCCGCCACGTTCCGTGGGTCCCGGCTGTACGGCTCATTGGTGAACGGGTCGACGATGGAGAAGTTCATCGCCAACGTCTTCTCGGCCCGGAACGGGTCG
>JARRQM010000051.1:0-7541 GCA_037381765.1 Kineosporiaceae bacterium | reverse complement strand
CCCGAGCCGCCCCCGCAGCCGGGGCGTCCCAGGGGCCGGGCCCGTCCGGGCCGGAACCATCAACAAGGACACGCCGGGGCCGTCGAGCTGGCCCCAGTTCTCGGTCGGCTGCCCGAGGACCTCGCCGTCGTCGGCGTGACGGTGCGGGGTGCGGGGGCGGCGGCGCCGGCTGCCGGGGAGGCCGCACCGGCGGCGTTCCGGCTCGGATCCGGACTGTCCCCGGAGCTGGTCGCCGTGCTGGACGGGGCCGCTCGCACCGCTTTGCGGGAACTCGGCATCACCCTGGTATGACGATCACCGCACCGTCCCGGTCACCCGACCCGCCCGGCCCGGCACCGTCCGGACCGGGCGAGCCGGGGAGAGCAGGTGTTTCCTGGATGCGGTCAGGCGTCGACGGTCTCGTTCTCGGTGCTGCGGTCGCGACCGGGCGGGACGAACCGGTACCCGACGTTGCGCACGGTCCCGATGAGGGATTCGTGTTCGGAGCCGAGTTTGGCGCGTAGTCGCCGGACGTGCACGTCGACGGTGCGGGTGCCGCCGAAATAGTCGTACCCCCACACCTCCTGGAGCAGCTGGGCCCGGGTGAACACCCGGCCCGGATGCTGGGCGAGGAACTTGAGCAGCTCGAACTCCTTGTATGTGAGGTCGAGCAGCCGCCCGCGGACCTTCGCGCTGTAGGTGACCTCCTCGACGACGACGTCACCGGCCCGGATCTCCGCTGATTCCGGTTCCTGGGCGGTGTCGGTGAGCCGGGTGCGTCCCGTGGCCAGGCGCAGCCGGGCCTCGACCTCGGCGGGGCCCGCCGCGTCGAGCAGGACGTCGTCGGCGCCCCAGTCCGCGGCGACCGCGGCCATCCCGCCTTCCGTGAGTACCAGGAGCAGCGGTGAGGACAGGCCCGTCGTCCGCAGCAGCCGGCACAGGGAACGGGCTCCGGCGAGGTCGCGGCGCCCGTCGACGATCACCGCGTCCGCGGGCGGGGCGTCGACGAGTACGGCCGCTTCCGCAGGTAGCACGCGCACCTGGTGCGGCAACAGACCGAGGGCGGGGAGCACCTCGGCGGACGGAGCTAACGCATTCGTCAGGAGCAACAACTGGGCCACTGGCGCCCTCCCGCAGTCGTCACCTCACCGGGGGCGGGTGCGCACCCGGTCCGTGGGCCGGCGTCGCAGGCTGCGTCGTTGCAGGAAGCGAGAGGACAAGGATACCCGGACCCGGTGGCGGCGGTCCCGAGTGCCGGAAGCGGCGTCTCAGAATGCGGTATTCACCCCGGTCGGTCCCCGCCTCGGCCGGTCCGCCGTCCCCCGCATGGCCTACCGGCCCGGGCCCCTGGGGCGGGACCGATGACATGGGCCCCGGCCGAGCGGGTCTGCCAGGATGCGGGCGTGACCGCCGTGCTCGCCGTGTTCCTGTCCGCCGCCCTGGCCGCCCTGCTGGCCCTGGCCGGCCACGCGGCGACCCCCGTGCTCGCGCTCGCCGTCGCTCTCGTCGTGGTGCTCGTGGCGATCGGCTGGGCGGTTCTCATGGACCTGCCCGACCGGCGTGGCACGGCCCTGGTGATCGCCCTCACCGGATGGGTTTCGGTGGGGGCCGCGCTGCTCACCCGGGATGCGCTCCGCCCGCTCGCCGTGTTCAGCGGGATGATCGCCCTCGCCGTGCTCGCCGCTTTCGGGCACGAATTGTTCCGCCGGGGGAACCGGGACCGGCTCGTCGAGTCGGTCAGCGGCACCCTCGTCGGCCAGGTCGTGGCCCTGCTCGGGAGCGGGTGGGTGCTCGTTCCGGAGCAGGTCCTGGACGGGACGGTGATCCCGATCGCGGCCACGGCGCTGGGGGCGACCCGGGTGCTCGGCCTGTTCCCGTGGCCGGCGCGGCTCGCCGGGTGGATTCCGTTCCTTGCGGGTACGGCCGCCGGCGTCGCGGTGGGGGTGGTCCTCGGCCAGGGATGGCAGGCTCCGGTGGCGGTGGCCGGGGCGGTCGCCGCCGTGGTCGCGGGAATGGACCGGATGCTTGCGGCCCAGCCGACCGCCCGCACCCCGCGCGGGGGGCTCGCCGGGGCCTCGGCCGCGACGGCGGCTGTCGGGGCGGTAACGCTCGCCGCGGCCCTGCTCATCGGGTAACGGCCCTGCTCATCGGGTAGCGGCCCCGCTCGCCGGGGCCCTGCTCATCGGGTAACGGCCGCGCTTGCCGGGGCCCTGCTCATCGGGTAGCGGTCCCGCTCGCCGGGGTGGCGGATCGCCGGGCTGGCCGTAGGATCGCGCCGTGCCGATCGAACTCACCCCGGACCTGCCCCCCGAACTCGTCCCCGTGGCCTGGATGATCGGCACCTGGGCGGGGGTCGGCGTCGTCGGGTACCCGTCCATGGACGGGGATCGACAGTTCGGCCAGGAGGTGGAGTTCAGCCACGACGGGCGAGCGTTCCTCAGCTACCAGTCCCGGAGCTGGCTGCTCGACGACAACGGGGTGCGGACCGAACCGCTGGAGCGGGAGTCCGGTTTCCTGCGGGTGTTCCCCGGGCCGTCCCGGATCGAGGTGGAGTTCCTGCTGGCGCACGCCCGGGGGATCGCCGAAGTGTTTCTCGGCCATGTCGAGGGTGCGGGGCTGCGGATGCAGACCGATGTCGTCGCCCGCACCGCCACCGCCGAGGAGTACACGGCGGCCACCCGGATGTACGGGGCCGTCGACGGCGACCTGCTGTGGGTACTCGACATGGCCGCGGGCGGGCGACCGTTGGGGGCACATGCCTCGGCCCGGTTGAAGCGGGTCTCCGGTTGACGCGGGTCTGCCCGTCCGGGGCGATTCCCGCGTGAACGCGTACTTGCCGTCGCCGAGCCCACTGCTGTCCCGGCCGGGCGCGGTTCCGGCCGAGGGCGTGGACGCCGGGGTGGCCTGGCATTACGGGGATCCGGTGGCCGAGCAGCGCCGGCTGGAGGAGGGGGTCGGCGCGGTCGACCTGTCGCACCGTGGGGTGGTCCGGATCACCGGGCCGGACCGGCTCGACTGGATGCACGCGCTCACCTCACAGCAGTTGACCGGGCTGGCCCCGGAGGTGTCCACGGAGACACTGGTGCTCAGCCCGCACGGACATATCGAGCACGCCCCGCACCTCGTCGACGACGGGGAGGCCCTGTGGCTCGGGGTCGAGCCGGGGGCGGCCCCGGAACTCGCCGACTGGTTGGACCGGATGCGGTTCCTGCTCCGGGTCGAGGTCGCCGATGTGAGCGCGCAGTACGCGGTCGTCGGTGAACCGGTGGGCGGTCCGGAAACGGCGGGGGCAGGGGAGGCCTCGGCGGAGCGGGGAACCGGAGATTCCCCGCCGGATCCGGGTGCTGTCGGGGCCGTGGCGGTGTGGGTGGATCCCTGGCCGGCCCGGGGCCCGGACACCGCCTCGTACGCCGCGGTCGGGGAGGACACCCATCCCGGGCGGCACCGGCGCTGGCGGGAGGTCATCCTGCCGCGTCCACGGTTGGCGGAGTACCTGGACGGTCGCCCGCTCGCCGGGACCTGGGCCGCGGAGGCGCTGCGGGTCGCCGCGTGGCGTCCGCGGGCCGGGGTGGACACCGACCACCGGACCATCCCGCATGAGCTGGACTGGCTGCGTACCGCCGTCCACCTGCACAAGGGCTGCTACCGGGGGCAGGAGACGGTGGCCCGGGTGCACAACCTCGGGCACCCGCCGCGCCGGCTGGTCCTGCTGCACCTCGACGGCAGCGAGAACGTGCTTCCCGGGCACGGTGATCCGGTGATGTTGGACGACCGGACGGTCGGGCAGGTGACGACGGCGGTCCGGCACCACGAACTCGGGCCGGTGGCCCTCGCCCTGGTGCGGCGCGCCACCCCGGTTCCGGCGACCCTGACCGTGGCCGGGATACCCGCCGCGCAGGAGCCCGTCGTCGCACCCTGAGCGCTCTGATGTCCCTGCCGGGGCCCCGGGCCTCCGGGATGCCCCAAGCCCCTGAGCTGAGGGCGCCTCCCTCACCTCGCGCGTTCCGTGCCTGCCCAGCCCCCCTGCGGGGTGGGGTGGGGGCTCGGGGCAGGTCAGCCGGGCAGCACGACCGTGATGTGCAGTCCGCCCTCCTCCCGCGGCACGATCGTCAGATGTCCGCCGTGCGCGTGCACGATCGCTTCGGCAATGGCGAGCCCGAGTCCGAATCCTTCCCTGTCCGGGGAACGGGTTCGTTCACCGCGGTGGAACGGCTGACGGAGTCGTTGTACCTGGGTGGCGCTCACCGGTCGACCGGTGTTCTCGACCTCGACCTCGGCGTTGTCCCCGGTCCCCGTTCCGGTGCGGACCCGGACCCAGCCGTCCCCGGGGGTGTAGCGCATGGCGTTGTCGATCAGGTTGTGGATCAGGCGTTCCACAAGGACCGGGTCGCCGTGGGCGGGGGCCGGGTCGAGGGTGGTGCGCAGTTCGGGTCCGGCGGGCAGGGCCCCACCCAGCACGGCACGTACGGTGTCGGCAACGTCGATCGGTTCGATGGCTCCGGTCCGGTTCTGCGTGCTGGCGAGCCGGAGCAGGCTGTCGAGGAGTTGCTGGCTCCGCTGGGCCGCGGCGACCACGGCGTCGAGAGCCTTGCGGTAATCCTCCTCGGGACGTTCGGGGCGGGACAGGGCGAGGTCGGCGGCCGTCCGGATGATCGTGAGCGGCCCGCGCAGCTCATGTGAGGCGTTGGCGACGAACAGGCGCTGGGCGTCGAAGGCCCGTTCCAGCCGGGCGAGCATCGCGTCGAAGGAATCGGCGAGCAGTTTCACCTCGTCCCTGGGGCCGGTGTGGGCGATCCGCTCGCCGAGGGTCTCCTGGGACAGTCGCCCCGCCACGACGGTGATCTCCCGCAGCGGGCGCAGCGCGCGGCCGGCCTGGAGCCAATACACCGCCGAAGCGAACAGGGCGACCACGGCGAAGGCGACGAGCGAGATGAGCCGGATGGTCTCGGCGGCCTCGTCGGCCCAGGCGTTGGCTTCCTGCTTGGCCAGCCGCCACTGCTCGAACTGGGAGGCCGGTGACTCCGGGTCGATCATGACGAGGGGGCGGGAGTAGATCGAGGTCAGTTTCACCGTGATGAGCACGTTCATCAGGGCGAGCAGGAGGGTTCCGGCGAGGACGAGCAAGCCGAGTCCGGCGAGGGTCAGCCGGGTGCGCAGGGTCAGCCAGGTGCGTCGCCGGGTCGGTGGGCGGGATGCTGTCCGGGCGCGTCGCCACCGGGCCGGCCAGGCGTTCATCAGTGAACCCTCACGGGATCCGGTAGCCGATGCCGACGATGGTGACGATGAGGTCGGGTGGGCCGAGCTTGGCCCGCAGGTTCTTGATCGTGGTGCGCGGTGCCGTGGTGAACGGGTCGGTGTTCTCGTCCCACACCCGGTTGAGCAGGTGTTCGGCGCTGACCACGCCGCCCTCCGCGCGCAGGAGCTCGACGAGCACCCCGAACTCTTTCGGGGTGAGGTGCAGGAACGTCCCGGCACGGCTGACCTCATGCCGGTCGACGTCAACGGTCAGATCGCCCCGGTTGATCACCTTCGGGACCATGGTGCCCGGCCGCCGGGCCAGGGCGAGGATCCGGGCGACGAACTCGGAGAAGGCGAACGGTTTCCCGAGGTAGTCGTCGGCGCCGAGGATGAGGCCCTCGACCCGGTCGTCCACCGCGGTGGCGGCGGTGAGCATGAGGATCCGCGGCGGCGCGGGGCGTCCGGTGAGGGCCCGGCATACCGCGTCCCCGTGCAGGAGCGGAAGGTCCCGGTCGAGAACGACGACGTCGAAGTCAATCGTCGAGGTGCGGTTGATCGCTTCGACACCGTCATGGGCGACGTCGACGACCATGTCCCGTTCCCGTAACCCGTCCGCGAGCAGACCGGCCAGGACCGTGTCGTCCTCCACGACCAGGATGCGCATGGTCCTCCCCTCGCCGGCCGGCCGGATCCGTTCCCCGTATGCCGGGGGACGGCGCTCTCCTCGGGGAAAAGTCTGTTCCCGAGGATGTGTCGTTTTCGTGTCGGGAAAGGACACATGGTGACCTTCCCGGCATTGAAACTATGAGGTGGGTCCCGTCCACGGGAGAGGCTGACGTCCCCTTCCGGACCGTTGCGAGAACGACGTCCGTTCCGCAGGAGAGGACAAAAGAGATGACTCCCTTCGGTGGCCGTGCCCGATCTTTCGCGATGCTCCTTCTCGCCGTGGCCCTGGCCGGGTGCGGCGCCGGGTCCTGTCCCGTACCGGCGACTTCGGCCCCTTCCGGCACCGGGGAATCGGTGTCGACCCCGACCGCATCCCTGTCGGACACGTCGACCTCGGGTGAGCTCACCGACGCCGAGATCCTCTGGCTGGTCCGCTTCAATCGAACGGCACGCGCCCTCAACGACGGGCTGTCGTCAGGTCCGACGAATATCGCGAGTTCCGACCAGATGCGTCGGGAGGCCGAGTCGCAGCGCGCCTGCGGCCGGGCACTGTCCGGGATCGCGGATCCAGGGCCCCGCCTGCACCAGATCTACGCGACCTTCACCGAGGCGTGCGCGCACTTCGACCGCGCCGCCGAATGCGCATCGACCGCGGCTCCCTACCTGGACGGCGTGGAGGCCGGGTCCAAGGCGGACCGGGCGCTGAGCGAGGCCCTCGACTGTTACGGCGCCTCTCTCGCACAAGCGTCGCTGACGCTCGGGAAAGCCTATGAGGAGGGTGCCCGGGTGCTCGGCGAGATTCCCTCGCCCTGACGTCGTTCTTCCGGGGACCTCCACCTCCCGGGGACCTCAACCTCCCGGATACCTCCACCTCCCGGGGACCTCCACCTCCCGGATACCTCCGTGATGTCCCGTCCGGAGAAGACGCCATGAACCCGTTTGGAGCGGTCACCATGAACCGGAAAGGCATCATTGCCATCATCGCCGTCGTCGTCACGGTGCTGACCCTCGCGATCGGGGTCACCGGGGCCTCCTTCGCGGATACCCAGCCGGACACGGTGGCCGTGCACCAGAACGGCAGTGTCCTCATGCCGACCGACCGGACCCTTGCCGATGACTGCATCGGGCCGAGCAACAACACGTATCTGGGGCTCGGCGACGAAGCGTTCTACTACCCGGCCGGGCGGCGCAGCTACGCCTTCTCCGCGGGTAAGGGCGCTGACCATGCCCCGTTCGAGATCATCACGAGTGATAACCAGCGCATGTCCGTCTCCGGGGTGCTGACGTTCTTCCTCAACACCGACTGCGAGGTCCTCAAGACGTTCCACACCGAGGTCGGCCGCAAGAATTGGGCGGGGCAACCCGCGTTCATCGCACCGAAGGGCGACCCCTTCACCGGGTGGGACGCGATGCTCGACATCACCCTCGGCGAACCGTTGCAGGCCACCTTGGGGGCGAACTCCCAGCAGTACCCGACACTGGATCTGTACCGCGACGAGGGCACCCGCAGCCGGCTCGAACAGGCGGTGGTGGCTGCCCTGCCCACGGCGGTGAACAAGGCGATGGGCGGGGACTACTTCATCCGCTACACCCTCACCCTGCAGCGGCCGGAACCCCCGCAGGGCATGGTGGACGCACTGGAGCGGGAGGCGACGGCC
>JARRQM010000050.1:0-10704 GCA_037381765.1 Kineosporiaceae bacterium | reverse complement strand
GGGCGCGGTGAGGTCGGCGGCGGGGGGCCGGGTCGGTGCGCCAGAGCCGGGCGGGGCGGCACCGGGACGGCACCGGCGGGGCTGGTCCATCATGGGGGGGCGTCCGGGACCGTCAGCTCAGGCCGGGCCGGAACGGCATCCGGCACCGGGTCGACACCGGGAAGACGCCAGCTGCGCCGGTGCTGTGGACACGCTCCGAACCGACGCAGGCCCGCGACGTGGTCGGGCGCCGCGTACCCCTTGTTCCCCGCCCAACCGTAGCCAGGGTGTTCCCCGGCACGCTGCACCATGATCGCGTCACGGTCGACCTTCGCGAGTACCGAGGCGGCCGCCACCGAAGCGCACCGAAGGTCGGCCTTGACCTGGGGGTACACCCGCGGCTGAACCACCCCGGACAGAGCAGGCAGAGCAGGCAGATCGGGCAACGGAACGTCCTCGGGCCCGGGAAACAGTCCCGGATCGGGTGGGGTGAGCCAGTCGTGGGATCCGTCGAGCAACACGAGCGTCGGTACGGCGGGCAGCACGGCCAGGGCCCGCCAGGCTGCCAGGCGCAGCGCTGCGATGATCCCGTACCGGTCGATCTCCTCGGGTTCGGCATGTCCCACGGCGTGGGCGACGGCCCAGCCCCGCAGTCGGGGGGCGAGAGCCTCCCGTGCCGCCGGGGTGAGCAGCTTGGAGTCACGTACCCCGGACGGTGCGGTCGGTGTTGCCGGGCCGACGACGACGACCCCGACCGATACCGGCCCGGCGAGCGCCCCCCGGCCCACCTCGTCCACGCCGGCGATCAGGGCATGGCCGGAGCGCAGCAGCCGCCGTTCCTCCCGCAGCGTCGGCAGCGTCCTGGTTCCGGCCATCACCCGGACGGTGGATCGGGGACCCGGGCGAATACGGACGGAGGTGTCCCCAGGGACCCGGCCTGACCCAACGGCCAGACGATCACGAAGGCCCGCCCGACGACGTCGGACATCGGGACGGTCCCCCCGTGCTCGTTCTCGTGGTATCGCGAGTCCTCGGACACGGCACGGTGGTCGCCCATCACCCACCGCTGCCCGGCGGGGAGCGTGACGGAGAACTCCTTCGCGCTCGGCTCATTCCCCGGGTAGATGTACGTCTCCTCGATGGACACCCCGTTGACCTGGAGCCGTCCCTCGGCATCGCAACAGGTCACGGTGTCACCAGGAAGTCCGATGACCCGCTTGATCAGATGCTCCCCGGAATCCTGCGGGAGCAGGCCGACGAAGGTCAGGCCGGTACGCACGGTGTGTTGAAGAGGGCTCTCCTCGACCGGGAGGGGAGGAGGGAGCCAGCCACCGGGATCCTTGAACACCACGATGTCGCCGCGATGCAAGGAGAGCGGCCCCGGCGTCAACTTGCTCACGAGCACCCGGTCGCCGATGAGCAGGGTGTCCTCCATCGACGAGGTGGGGATGAAGAAGGCCTGGACGAGGAAGGTCTTGATGACCAAGGCAAGGGCCAGGGCCATCGCCACGACCACCACGATTTCGGTGACCGCGCCGACCGCGGAGGCCAGCGGGGTCCTGCGGGCCGGAGGCTTCCCCCCACTCTTCCCCCCGCTCTTCCCCTCGTCGTCCCGGGACACTCGCCCGCCGTCCCTGCGGCGGTGCCGGCTCGCCGGAATCCCCCCGGTCAGCGGCGTGTCATCGGGTTCGATACGGGGGGCCGGGCCACTGTCCCGCACCCGACCGTTCAGGTGACCGGTCCGGTCGCCGGCATCGCGGTCGGCGGGATAGCCATGGTCGGACGGATAGCCACGGTCGGACGGATAGTCGTGCTGGGGCTCCGGCTCCCGATCCGGATCCCCGCCCCGGCCGTACTCCCGGACCCGGTCGCGGGACCGTCCGTTCGCCGCAGGGCCGTCTGCGGACCGTGTCTCCTGAGGTGCCGGGCCGGTCCCGGGCCCGCCGGATCCGTCCTCGATCGGGTCGAGGATCCGGTAGCGACCCCAGTCGGTGTCGTCATGGGAGGTCCAGTCGGTGCCGCCGGCGGGCAGGCCGGGATTCTGTTGGTTCTCGGGCCCGGTGTACGGGGTTCCCCGGTCGTCCCCGGTCCGGGCCCGTCTACGCCCCGTCACAGCGCCCCTGCCGCGGTAGCCGTGGTGAGACGGGGGTCGACCCTCCCGATCGCCCCGGCGCGGGACGCGGGCCACCACACGACGACCACCCGACCGACGACGTGGTCCAAGGGCACCGTGCCGTAGCCGGGGTCGGCGAGGTGGGCACGCGAGTCTCGGGACACCCCCCGATTGTCCCCCAGCACCCACAGCCGGCCGGCGGGAACGACGATGTCGAAAGGAACCGTGCTCGGCTGCTGCCCCCCGGGCAGGTACGTCTCGTCCAGCGGAACGCCGTCCACGGCGATCCGGCCCTCGGCGTCGCAGCAGGTCACGTGCTCGCCGGGGAGGCCGATCACCCGTTTGACGTAGTCGTGCTCACCGACCGGGGCGCCCGCGGCGGAGGCGAACCAGCGACCGGCCCGGGCCAACGCCGTATCCGGGGAAGACATCGGTGGGTCGAAAACCCCGTCCCCGGAGAACACGATGATGTCCCCGCGGTGCACCGAACCGAACCGGTGGTCCAGCCGGGAGACGAGGACACGGTCCCCGGACCCCAGCGTCGGCTCCATCGAGGCGGTCGGCACGACGAAGGACTGGACGAGCAAAACCCGTACCGCGACGAGGGTGAGCGCGGCGACGGTGAGGACGACCGCGACATGCCGGGCCGAACGCATCGCCCGATCATGTTCGGAACCCGGCTCCGGGCCCGCAGGCCCGGAGCCGTCGGCGATACCGGCCGTGTCGGCGGCACTCACACCGCGGACCTCAACGATGCGGGAAGGACGACCACGCGGCGGGTTCAGCGCGCCGCGACGGGCTCACGCTTCTCCTTGATCTTGGCGGCCTTACCGCGCAACCCCCGCAGGTAGTAGAGCTTGGCCCGGCGGACGTCGCCGCGGGTAACGACCTCGATCCGGTCGATCGACGGGGAGTGCACCGGGAAGGTGCGCTCGACCCCGACCCCGAAACTGATTTTGCGGACCGTGAAGGTTTCCCGCACACCGCCACCGGAGCGGCGGATCACCACCCCCTGGAACACCTGGATCCGCGCGCGGGTTCCCTCGACGACCTTGACGTGCACCTTCACGGTGTCGCCCGGACGGAAGTCAGGGATGTCGTCGCGCAGGGACGCGGCGTCGAGGCTGTCCAGGGTATGCATGGCAGGTCGCTCTCCCGCAGGTGCCACAGGTCACCCGCGCAGGTCAGTGGTTCTCCGAGGGTTCAGTGCTGCCGCGTCGCGGACGTCGGCCCGATGGCCGGTGACCCCCCTGAGGCAGGGCCAGACCACCGGCAGCACAGGTGCTCAGTCTGCCACAGCGGGATCCGCTCGCCGAAATCGACCGGCCTGCGGCACCCACCCTTCCTCAGCGAGGACCGCGAGGTCGGCGGCGTCGCACTCGCCAGGATCGAGCCGGGACAGCAGGTCCGGGCGCCGCAACGCGGTCCGGCGCAGCCGCTCGTCCCGTCGCCAGCGCCGCACCTGCCCGTGATGTCCGGACAGGAGGACCGGCGGGACCTCCCGGTCCCGCCAGGTGGCCGGGCGGGTGTAGACGGGGTATTCGAGCAGCCCGTCCTCGTGGCTCTCCTCGACGAGACTGTCGGTGTTCCCGAGGACCCCGGGCAGCAAGCGGACCACGGCCTCGATCATCGCCAGGGCCGCGACCTCACCACCGTTGAGCACGTAGTCGCCGAGGCTGAGCACGCGCACCGGCCCGCGTGCGGCGGCGTCCTCGATGACCCGTTCGTCGATCCCCTCGTACCGCCCGCAGGCGAAGACCAGCCAGCCGGCCGTGCTCAGTTCCCGGGCGGTGGCCTGCCGGAACGGCTCCCCCGCGGGGGACGGGATGACAAGGGTGGGTACGGCCAGGTCACCGAGCCGGTCCCGGCCCGCGGTGAGCACCTGGTCCAGGGCCTCCCCCCACGGTTCCGGGCGCATCACCATCCCGGCCCCGCCACCGGCAGGGGTGTCGTCGACGGTGCGGTGCCGGTCGTGGGTGAAGTCCCGCAGGTCGTGCACGGCCACATCGAGCAGTTCCCGGTCACGGGCCCGTCCGAGCAGGGAGAGCCCGAGCGGAGCCAGGTAGTCGGGGAAGATCGTCACGACGTCGACACGCATCAGGGCGGCCCCGCCGTCCCGGAACCGGACTGTCGTGCCTGCCCGCTGTGCCGCGCCGGCCCGGCCGCTCCGGTTTCCGCGGTCCGCTCCGGAAGGTCACCGAGCAGGCCACCCGGGTCGTCGACGACGACCCGTCCCCCGACCGGATCGACTTCCGGAACGAGCGCGCCGACGAACGGGACCAGCCGAGTGGGCCCGCCGCCGGTGAGTCGGACGACGAGCAGATCCTGGGCGGGCAGGTGCCGGACCCCGGTGATCTCCCCGACCCGGTTCCCGGCCGGGTCGTGCACCGCGAGGCCGACCAGCTCGTGGTCGTACCAGGCATCGGGTTCGGCCGGCCGGTCCGGAACGTCAGCTTCGAGCAGGAGGCCGCGCAGGGCTTCCGCCCCCGTCCGGTCGTGCACCGACGCGAAACCGAGGAGCAAGCTCCCCTTGTGCTCCCGCACGCCGGTCAGCCGCAACGAGGACGGGAGCCCGGGTGCGCCGGCACCGTCCGGACGTACGGGGTGGAGTTCGGCCCCGACGACGAAGCGTTCCTCGGGCACGTCGGTGCGCACCTCGATGGTGACCTCGCCGCGGATACCGTGCGCGCGCCCCACCCGGGCGACGACGAGACGCATCAGCGTTCCTTCCGGACCGACCCGACCGGACCCTCAGCGCTCCCGGTCGACTTCGATGACATCGACCCGGACGGGTTTACCGTCGGCGATCGCCTTGATCACGGTACGCAGAGCGGTGGCGGTGCGCCCGGACCGGCCGATCACCCGGCCGAGGTCATCGGGATGGACCCGGACCTCGAGCAGGGTGCCCCGGCGCTGCGGCCTGCTGCGCACCACGACATCGTCCGGGTGACCGACGATGCCCCGGACGAGATGCTCCAGTGCGTCGACGAGCACGTCAGGCCTCAGCCTTGGCGGCCTCGTCGGCGTTCTCCGCCCCCTCGGCCGCCGGGGTGTCGGAGGTCTCCGCCTCGGCCTTGTCCTTGTCGGCCTTCTTCGTCGACTTGCGCGACTTGGGGGTCGTCGCACCGTCCTTGGCGGACTCCGCCATCCCCTCCTTGGCGGCGGCCTCGAAGACGGCCTTCTTGTCCACCCGGGGGGCGGGCGGCAGCAGGGAGCCCTCGGCACCCGGCTCGCCACGGAACTTCTGCCAGTCGCCGGTGAGCTTGAGCAGGGCGAGCACCTGCTCGGTGGGCTGGGCACCGACCCCGAGCCAGTACTGGGCCCGCGCGGAATCGACCTCGATCCGGGACGGGTTCTCGATCGGGTGGTAGAGGCCGATCTCCTCGATCGCCCGGCCATCGCGCTTGGTGCGCGAGTCGGCGACGACGATGCGGTAGTACGGTGCGCGGATCTTGCCGAGGCGCTTGAGACGGATCTTGACGGCCACGAGA
This sequence comes from Kineosporiaceae bacterium, assembly GCA_037381765.1. Lineage (GTDB taxonomy): Bacteria > Actinomycetota > Actinomycetes > Actinomycetales > Kineosporiaceae > JARRQM01. The sequence goes on along the minus strand of JARRQM010000050.1, from coordinate 5,121 downwards.
GTGGTGACTCCTGCTTCGTTGGGGGTGAACCGCGACATCACCGGGTGGGGACACGGGGGTGCCTCGGATCGACGGACACGACAGCTCGCGGAGAGAGGGGCCGCGGGTGCCGGGTACGGCGGTCATTGTGCCAGACCCGGCACCCGTCCTCGGACAGGGTGTTCCCGGCGCCGGCGTCGGCGCCACCGCACCGACCGTGCGAACCGCGTCTACCCGACGGACCGCATCGGACGTCCGCGGAGTACGACGAGCCGGGGGTGGCCGAGTACCCCGACGTCGGCGCGAGGGTCGGCATCGTAGACGACGAGGTCAGCCGGTGCGCCCTCGTCCAGGCCGGGATGTCCCAGCCAGGCCCGTGCCGACCAGCTCGCCGCGTCGAGCGCGGCCAGCGGTGGCAGCCCCGCGGTGACGAGTTCGGCGACCTCGGCGGCGACGAGCCCGTGCGGCAGGGACCCACCGGCGTCGGTCCCCACATAGATCGGGATCCCGGCCTGGTACGCCTCGCGGACCGTGTCGTAGCGGCGGGCGTGCAGCTCCCGCATATGCGCCGAATAGCCCGGGAAGCGGGCCTGACCCGCCTCGGCGATGTGCGGGAAGGTGGCGATGTTCACCAGGGTCGGCACGATCGGCACGCCCCGGGCGGCGGCCACCGCCCGGGTCTGATCGGTCAGCCCCGTCCCGTGCTCGATGCAGTCGATCCCGGCCGCGAGCAGATCCGGCAGGCTGTCCTCGGCGAAGCAGTGCGCGGTCACCCGGGCACCCTCCGCATGGGCGACCGCGATGGCCTCGTGCAGGGCGTCGGCCGGCCAGCAGGGGGCCAGGTCGCCGAGGTCCCGGTCGATCCAGTCACCGACGAGTTTGACCCAGCCGTCCCCGCGCCGGGCCTCGGCCCGGACGTACCGGGCGAGCTCCTCCGGCTCGATCTCATGTCCGTAATTGCGCAGGTAGCGTCTGGATCGCGCGATATGCCGGCCGGCCCGGACGATCACCGGCAGATCCGCTCGCCGGTCGACCCACCGGGTGTCACCGGGCTGCCCGGCATCCCGGATGAGCAAGGTGCCGGCGTCCCGATCGGTGGACGCCTGCTGCTCGGCGATCTCGGCCGGGACGGCCCCGTTGCGGCCGAGCCCGACATGGCAGTGCGCGTCGACCAGCCCGGGCAGCACCCACCCCTCGACGTGTTGGGCGGAGGTTGCGAGCGGCCCGGTGGGCCGGGTGAAGGTGATCCGCCCGCCGACCACCCACAGCTCGTCGACCACCGTTTCGGGGCCGAGAAGCATCCGGCCGGTCAGGCGCAGGACCGGCGGTTCCCCGGCCCGTCCGGCCTCGCCGTCGCGGGCGACGCCATCAAATCCAGCGTCGCGGGCGACGCCATCAGACCCAGCGTCGCGGGCGACGCCATCAGACCCAGCGTCGCGGGCGACGCCATCAGACCCAGCGTCGCGGGGAGCTGTGGGGTCGGGCACGGCGTCGTGGCGGGCGGTCAGCGGCCGAGGAACTTCTCGAACCCCGGGGGCAGTTCGATATTGGACGGGTCGGCCGGGGTCCCGGGCCCGGCGTCGCCCGGGCCGAGCCCGAACGCCCCGCCGGGAACGGCACCGGCGCCGACGTTCCCGTCGCGGGCCGCGGTCGCCCGGGCCGCGGCCTCCCGCTCCTGCTGGGCCCGCTTCGCCGGATTGAGCGTGTACCACCGCGGCTAGCTCGAGGTCATGAGTAGGGTAATTCTCTTCATGTTTCCTCAGCTGGCGAGATGCATAGCACACTACTTGTCCTTCTTGCATCAATACACATCCCAATCCTTGAATCCGGGACCGGCGGGAGCCGTTGAGCACCCGGGGCTGCCGGCGCTCCCACGGGGTCAGCGAGTGGATGATCGCCTCGACCCGGTCCATCTCCCGCTCGTCGAAGCTGTCGAGCTGATCGCGCAGCTCCCCCATCCCGGGCAGCATGCCGAGCATCTTCTTCAACGACCCCATGTTCTTCAGGGCCGCGAGCTGCTGGAGGAAGTCGTCGAGGGTGAAGTCCTCACCGGAGTCGAACTTCGCCGCCATCTGGGCGGCCTGTTCCTCGTCGAAGGCCTTCTGGGCCTGCTCGATGAGGGTGAGCACATCACCCATGTCGAGGATGCGGGAGGCCATCCGGTCGGGGTGGAACAGCTCGAAGTCGGTGAGTTTCTCCCCGGTCGAGGCGAACATCACCGGCCGCCCGGTGACCCCGACGACGGACAGTGCGGCACCGCCGCGGGCGTCACCGTCCAGTTTGGACAGCACCACCCCGGTGAACCCGACCCCGTCGAGGAACGCCTGCGCGGTGGTCACCGCGTCCTGGCCGATCATCGCGTCGAGGACGAACAGGGTCTCCTCCGGCTGCACGGCATCCCGGATGTCCGCGGCCTGCTGCATCATCTCGGCGTCGACGCCGAGCCGGCCCGCGGTGTCGACGATGACGACGTCGTGCTGTTTGGCCCGGGCGTGCTGCACCCCGGCCCGGGCCACCGCTACGGGGTCGCCGGGGCCCGCAGCGGGGTCTGCCAGTGCCCCGGCCGCGGAGGTGCCCGGGTGCGGGGCGAACACGGGTACCCCGGCCCGCTCGCCGACCACGGTGAGCTGGTCGACGGCGTTCGGCCGTTGCAGGTCGCAGGCGACCAGCAACGGGGTGTGCCCCTGTTCCCGCAACCAGACGCCGAGTTTGCCGGCGAGGGTCGTTTTCCCTGCCCCCTGGAGGCCGGCCAGCAGGATCACCGTCGGCGGGGTCTTCGCGAGGTTGAGCCGCCGGGTCTGCCCGCCGAGTACGGAGACCAGTTCGTCGTGGACGATCTGCACGACCTGCTGTGCCGGGTTCAGTGCTTGCGACACCTCGGCGGACAGCGACCGTTCCCGGATCGTGTCGCAGAAGGTGCGGACCACGCCGACCGCGACGTCCGCGTCGAGCAGGGCGCGGCGGATCTCCCGCACCGTCGCGTCCACATCGGCCGGGGACAGCCGTCCCTTGCCGCGCAGGTTGCGGAAGGTGGCGGACAGGCGGTCGGACAGGGTGGCGAACACGGTGGCCCTCGCAGGTCGCTGGAACGGCAGGTAGCTGGTGCGGCCGGTGGCGGGAACGACCGCTGCCGGGCGGCGGCCGCACCGGACGTTCCGCTACCGGCGGTGCCCACCCCAGCCTATCCGGGCCCTCCCGGTGGCGTTCCCGGGACGACGCGGACCGGCCCGGAACGGCATGGGACGCCCCGGAACGGGACGGGGCCGGTCCCCGGGCGGCGCAGGGTCTGTCTCCGGAACGGGACGGGGCCGGTCCCCGGAACGGGACGGGGTCAGTCTCCGGACGGCAGGGAGCCGGCGTCGACGAGGGCCGCCACGGTTTCCGCGACCCGGGCCGGGGCCAGCACCCCGCCACCCGGCTCGGCGACGTAGAGCACGTCCACGGCCTGACCGGCGTGCGTGGCGATATGCGCCGAGCGCAGATCGACCCCGACCCGGGCGAGGGCCGAGCCGACCGCATGCAGGAGTCCCGGCCGGTCCGCGGCACGCACTTCGAGCACCGTGGCGTCGGCGGAGGCCCCGGGCAGCAGCACCACCCGGGGCCGGGCGGGTGCCCCGGCCGGGGCACGGAAGCTCGCGTCCCGACGGCGCAACCGGGCCAGAACCCCGTCGTCACCTTCGCCGAGCCGGCGCAGCGCCGTCTCCAGCGTCGCCGGGAGCGGGACCTCCCCGGTCCCCGGGTCCACCCACCAGGTGTCCACCGCGACGGTCCGGGCCCCCTCGGCCACCGGGACGGTCCGGACCAGGGCCGACTTCACGGTCAGCCGGAAGGTGGCGAGGACCCCGGCGACGTCGGCGAACAGCCCGGACCGGTCGGCGGCGACGACGGTAACCGCGTACATCCCCTCGAACTCCCCGAGGGCCACCCGGGGGCCGCCATTCGCGGCCACCTCGGTGACCAGGGCCTGTTCCGGTTCGGTGATCGGGGCCGGGCCGGGCGGGTCCTCCCCGCGCAGCGCGGTCCGCGCCCGCTGCACGAGGTCGTCGACGAGCCGTTCCCGCCAGGGAGACCAGGCGGCCGGCCCGGCGGCGAGCGCATCCGCCTCGGTGAGCGCCCGGAGCATGTCGAGCACGTCACCACGCTGGTCCACCGCGGCGACCAGGGCCTGGACGGTGCGCGGATCGTCGGGGTCGCGGCGGGTGGCGAGTTCGACGAGGGTGAGGTGCTCGCGGACCAGCCGCTCGACGACGGAGGCGTCGGCGACGCTGAGACCGGTGCGCCGGGCGGCGCGGAAGGCCAGCGGCGCGCCCACCGAGGAATGGTCGACGGCACCGGGCAGCTTACCGATGTCGTGCAGCAAGGTGGCCAGGACGAGCAGGTCGGGGCGGGAGACCTCGCGGAGGAAACGACCGACGTTGGCGACGGCCTCGATGCTGTGCCGGTCGACGGTGTAGCGGTGGATGGCGTTGCGCTGCGGACGGTTGCGGACCCCGGCCCAATCCGGCAGCCAGGCGGTGGTGAGCCCGGCGAGGTCGAGAGACTCCCACACCCCGACGACGGCCGGTCCCCCGGCGAGCAGGTCGACGAAAGCCTCCCGGGCCGCGGACGGCCACGGGTCGGGTAGGGGCGGGCAGGCCAGGGCGAGGTGCTGCACGGTGACCGGGGACAGCGGCAGTCCGGCGCGCACCGCGGTGGCCGAGGCGCGCAGCGGGAGCACCGGATCGGACCCCGGGTGCACGCCGGCGCCGAGCACCACCTCGCCGTCATGTTCGACGAGGCCGTACCCGAGCGGGCGCAGCCGGGGGCGGCGCGGTCCGGGACGCAACCGCCGGGTGGGCACCGACTGGCGGGCCCGGCGTACCGTCGTGTCAACGGCATGCGCGATGGTCCGCCCGGCCTGGGCGACGGCGGCGAGCAGCTCGTCGGCGTCGCCGAATCCTTGGGCCGCGGCCACCGCGTCCTGGTCGGCGAGGGTGAGCCGGTCGACGTGCCGACCGGTGACGGTCTGCAGGGTGTCCCGGACGTCGAGCAGCCGGGTGTGCGCCTCGTCGACGGCACCGTGCGGGCGGTCGGTCGCCCAGCTTGCCGCGAGCGCGCGCAGCACGGTGACGTCCCGCAGCCCGCCCCGGGACTCCTTGAGGT
>JARRQM010000049.1:0-8683 GCA_037381765.1 Kineosporiaceae bacterium | reverse complement strand
GGCCCACCGTGACGTCGGGTACACCGCGTGTCCCGGTCGGTACCTGTACCCGTACCTGGGCGGTATCCGGTCCGGTGCGGCCCAGTACACCGCGGCGGCGATCACCAACCCGTCACTGTCCACGGCGGGCGGGACGGCGGGGGCGGCCTCGGCGACGGTCCGGGCGGGAACCCTCACCGCGCAGAGCTATCGGGTGTCCGTCGTCGACTGCTACGGCCGCACGGTGACGACCGCGGGCAGCGGGCGGACCAGTACCCGCACCGGGTTCTCCGCCACCTGGAACGGGAACGTGCACGGGGTTCCGGCCCGGCCGGGGGTGTACGACCTGCGGGTGGACAGCAGCTCCGCCACCGGGACGGCCCGGCCCTGGTCGCAGGAGTACACCGTGTACCCGCCGAGGCCGGCAGCCGCCCCGACCGGCGGGATGTCCAGCGGGACCGGCGGATTCGTCCCGGTCACCCCGACCCGGTTGCTCGACACCCGGTCCGGGGCGAGCCTCCCGCTCGGGCCCGGCGGGCGGATCGATGTCCCGGTCACCGGCCGGGCGGGGATTCCCGGGGCGAAGAACGGGACCACCGCCGTGCTGCTCAGCGTCAGCGCGGTCTGCCCGTCCCGGGGAACCTTCACCCGGGTGTGGCCGACCGGGCAGTCCGAACCGTCCACGTCGAACCTGAACACCCCCACCCGGGCGGCCCGCACGACCACGGTGGTCGCCCCGGTGGGCGCGCTCGGCCAGGTGAGCCTGTCCGGCGGGGGCGGGGTGATGAACCTCGTCGTCGACGTGCTCGGCTACTTCTCGACGAACTCCGCGTCCCGGTTCGGCGCGACGACCCTGCGGGTCCACGACAGCACCTGGTTCTCCGGGCAGACCCGGACGTTTTCGTTGCCGGCCCTCGCCGGGATCCCCGCCGGGAACGTCGACGCCGTCGTCGCCACGGTCGCGGCCGTCTCCCCGTCCCGGGCCGGATTCGTGCAGAACCGTCTCGGCTCCGCCTACGCCACCGTGCTCAACTACCGGGCGGGCGCCGACGAGGTGAACCAGGTCGTCCTACCGGTGCGCAACGGGAAGATCACCCTGACCAACGGCGGATCCCGGGTCCGCCTCATCGTCCGGGAAGATCACCGTAAGCTACAGTTCCGGTTCGCTCCGGGTGATCGTCGTCATCGTCGTCTATGCCGGGTGACCCGGACCCGGCCTGCAGACGTGTCCGCGGCCGCGGTCGGGACCGTCGGCTCCACCCACGACGTCCTGGTCCGGGGCGGGAGCACCGGGGTCCCCGCGGACGCCGGGACGGTGCTGGTCAACCTCACGGCCGCGGGCGGGGCGTCGGCGACCGGGGTGACCGCCTGGCCGGCCTCCGGGGGACGGCCGATCCGGGTCGACGTGTACTCCGCGGTCCGCGACGACCACGCCGGGATGTCCTGGGTCCCGGTCGGCAAGGACGGGAAGATCACCGTACGCAACAGTTCCGGATCGCACCGGGTGATCGTCGACATCGTCGGCTATGCCCGGTGACCCGGCCCCGGCCGGCAGACGTGTCCGCGGCCCCGGTCGGGACCGTCGGCTCCACCCGGCGCCCCGGCCGCGACCGCCGGTCGCCCCCGGTGACCCGGACGCGTCGGGGGCACCGGGCCGCCTCGGGTAGATTCGTGGACCGGCCGTCATCTCGGGCCCCCGCGCCCGCGAGCGGCCCCCGGCGGACGTACCGCGACCACACCGGATGCGGGCGAACCGGATATCACCGACAGGAGTGGCAGCCGTGAAGGTCCTCGTCACCGGCGGAGCCGGGTTCATCGGCTCGAACTACGTGCGGACCCTGCTGTCCGGGGGATACCCCGGGATGCCCGACGCCGACGTGGTCGTACTCGACAAACTCACCTACGCCGGGAACCCGGCGAACCTCGACCCGGTCCGCGACAACCCGCGGTTCACCTTCGTCGAGGGCGACATCGTCGACACCGACCTGGTCGACGGGATGATGGCCGGCACCGACGCCGTCGTGCACTTCGCCGCGGAAACCCACGTCGACCGGTCCATCGACGGTGCCCGCCCGTTCGTGATGACGAACGTCGTCGGCACCCAGACCCTGCTGGACGCCGCACTGCGGCACAAGGTGGGCCGGTTCGTGCACGTGTCCACCGACGAGGTGTACGGCTCGATCGAGACCGGCTCCTGGCCGGAGACCCACCCGCTGGAACCGAACTCCCCGTACTCGGCGAGTAAGGCCAGCAGCGACCTGATCGCCCGCTCCTACGCCCGCACCCACGGCCTGGACGTCTCGATCACCCGCTGCTCGAACAACTACGGGCCGTACCAGTTCCCGGAGAAGGTCATCCCGCTGTTCGTCACCAACCTGATCGACGGCGGGACTGTCCCGCTGTACGGGGACGGCCTGAACATCCGGGACTGGCTGCACGTCGACGACCACTGCCGGGGCATCCAGCTCGTCGTGGAGAAGGGACGGACCGGGGAGCTCTACAACATCGGCGGCGGCACCGAACTGACGAACAAGCAGCTGACCGAGATGCTCCTGGACGCCACCGGCACGGACTGGTCGCGGGTCGAGCACGTGACCGACCGTAAGGGCCACGACCGGCGCTACTCGGTGGACATCTCGAAGATCTCCGCCGAACTCGGCTACACCCCGCAGGTGCCGTTCGCGCAGGGGCTCGCCGACACCGTCACCTGGTACCGGGACAACCGGGCCTGGTGGGAGCCGCTCAAGGCGCGCGCCGCCCTGGCCCGCTGAACGGAGGCTCAGGTGGCGCGCATACTCGTGGCCGGGGCCACCGGGATGCTCGGCCGGGACGTCCTGGCCGTCCTGTCCGGCGGCCGGCACGAGGCGACCGGGGTGGGCCGGGACGTCCTCGACGTCACCGACCCGGATGCCGCGCTCGCCGCGGTCGCCGGGTACGACGTGGTCCTCAACTGCACCGCGTGGACGGCTGTCGATGATGCCGAAACCCAGGAACCGCAGGCGTTCGCGGTGAACGCGGTCGGCCCGGCGAACCTCGCCCGGGCCTGCGCCCGGCACGGGGCCCGGCTCGCGCACGTGTCCACCGACTACGTGTTCGCCGGGGACGCCGACACCCCCTACGCCGAGGACGCCCCGCCCGCCCCGCGCTCGGCGTACGGCCGGACCAAGGCCGCGGGGGAGTGGGCGGTACGTGCCGAACTGCCCGGGGCGCACTGGATCGTCCGCACCGCCTGGCTGTACGGGGAACACGGGAACAACTTCGTGCGCACGATGGCCCGGCTGGAACGGGAACGGGACACCCTCGACGTCGTCGACGACCAGCACGGGCAGCCCACCTGGTCACGTGACCTCGCCGCGGCCCTGGTGGCCCTCGTGGACGCGGATGCCCCGGCGGGCACCTACCACGGCACCTCCGCCGGGCGGACCACCTGGTTCGGTCTCGCCCGGGCCGTGTTCGCGCTGCTCGGCGCCGACCCGGACCGGGTGCGACCGACCTCCTCGGATACCTACGTCCGGCCCGCGCCGCGCCCGGCGTACTCGGTACTCGGGCATGGGGCGTGGACCCGGGCCGGGCTCAGCCCCCTCCGGGACTGGGAGGTCGCCCTCACCGCAGCCGCCCCCGTGCTCTTTCCCGGCCGCTGACCCGGGGCGGTTCCGCCCCGCCCCGGTCTGCTCCCCGCCCCGGCCTGCCCCCGACCCTGTCTCTCCCCCCGCTCGTGCTCCGGCCCCTGGCCCCGCCCCCCGTTCCGGTCTTCGACCTCGACCCCGGTCGCTGACCGGGCCGCTGACCGGTCCGGTCCTGACGATGGCTGTCGACCGTCCCTGCCCCGATCCGGTGGGGGTCACCGTGCGTGCCCGGCTCCCGGATGGCTGCGGGCCGGCCGGACGGGCCTGCGGTAACCCCCTCAAGCGGGTGCGCGAGCGGGCCGATGGTTCGTGCGAGGCGGGGGCCGAACGGGCCCCCGTGCACGGCCGGGGGGCCGCTGCCTGGGTCCCCCGGTGCTGGACGAGTCGTCGAGCAGCCCGGGGAGCAGCCGCAGATGACGTTGCCACGTTCCGTCCTGTCCATCCCGATCCTCCTGTCCGTCACGGCCGGGGCGGTGATCGCGGGGGGCAGCCCGGCCACCGCCGCACCGGCCGCCGCACCGATCTCGGCCGCCTCGATCTCGGCCGCCTCGGCTTCTGCCCTCTCGACCTCAGCCCTCTCCTCCGCCCCGCCACGCGCTGCCTCCGGTTGTCCCGCCGCCGGCGGGCGTACCGTGCCCGGGGCCTCCGGCGGGTCCGGCATCGTGTTCCAGGGACACGGCTGGGGCCACTCCCTGGGGATGAGTCAGTACGGTGCCGAGGGGGCCGCCCGGCTCGGCTGCGACCACGGCACCATCCTGCGCACCTACTACCGCGGGACCCACGTGGTCCGGCGCACCCTGACCGCCCCCGTCGTGCTCAACCTCGCTTCCGGAGCGCGGTCCGCGGCGCTGCTCGCCAAGGGCCGCACCGTGACCTGGGTGGTGCACACCAGCAGTGGGGACGTCCCCCGCACCCAGCCGGCGGAGACCACGTGGACGGTGCGGCCGTCGGCGTACGGGTCCCGGGCCGGGCTCGGCGTGTTCGACACCGCCAACCGGAGGCAGCTGTGGGTGCCCGTCGGGTACCCGCTGGACGCCCGGCACGTCGGAACGACGGTGCGGATGCGGTCGGCCGGCGGGACCAGTTCCGGGGATGACTGGGTGCGCTGGGGCAACCTCACCTTCACCCGCACGTCGAGCACCGTCGGGGTCACCGAGCGGATCACCTCCGACGGGAACGGGCGGGCCGTGCAGAAGTACCTGTGGGGGCTCGCCGAGGTTCCGGTGACCTGGCCGTACGAGGCGCTCAAGGCCCAGGCCGACGCAGCCCGCACCTACCTCGTGCACACCGGGACGTCCGGCGGGGCCTACGTGATCGGCACGACGACCGCTTCGCAGGTCTACCGGGGGGCCGCCCGGGAGGATGAGGACGCCCGCTACCGCGGGCACTGGCGGGCCGCGGTGAACAGCACCGTCGGGGAGATCGTCGTCGACTCGGCCGGGCGGCCGATCGCCGCGATGTACTCCTCCTCGCACGGCGGGCATTCGGAGAACCGGGCCTACGTGTACGGGTCCCCGGGCGGGTACGGCTACCTCACCGCCGTCGACGACAGCCGGTGGGACCTCGCGTCGAGCAACCGGTACCGGTCCTGGGCGGTCGGTTTCACCCCGGCCGACCTCGCCCGCCGGCTCGGGTTCAGCTCGGTGACCTCGGTGAGTATCGGCGCCCACGGCACCGCGGCCCGGGACCGGGGCCTGCGGGTCGCCGGGGTGCGCGGCGGGAAGGCGACGACGGCGTACTTCACCGGGTCCCAGGTCCGCTCCCGGCTCGGGCTGCGATCGGCCGGGATCTCCGTGTCCTGGTCGGCCTCCTCGGGTGGTTCCTCCAGCGGTTCCTCCGGCGGTTCCTCCGGCGGCTCGTCCGGGGTCGGCGGTTCCGGCAGCCAGTTGATCAGAGGAGACTGGGACGGGGACGGCCGCGACGACGTCGGGTGGTTCTCCGCCGGGCGGTTCGCCGTGCGGCTGAGCAACGGGCGGATCGTCCGGTTCACCTTCGGTCCGGCCAACGGCATCGCGGTCGCTGGGGACTGGGACAACGACGGGAAGGATTCCGTCGGGGTGTACCTCAACGGATCCTGGTACCTGCGCAACCACCTCACGTCCGGGCACGCCCAGCAGTTCGTCCGGTTCGGTCTTGCCGGGGACAAGCCGGTCACCGGCAAGTGGGTGCGCGGCCGGCAGGGCATCGGGGTGACCCGGGGCAGCACCTGGTACCTGCGCACCTCGGTGAGCAGCGGCGCGGGGCAGATCGCCTTCCGCTACGGGTACGCCACGGACACCCACCTCGCGGTGGACTGGCGCGGCACCGGATCCGAGGTGCCCGCCGTGTGGCGGGCGGGCACCTTCTACTTCGGTTCCGGGCTCCGCCCCCGGCCCAACGCCGCTTACGCGGTGCGGTTCGGCTGGTCCACCGACCGGCCGCTGCTCGGCGACTGGGACGGACGGGGCGGCGGCACCCTCTCCGTCGTCCGCGGCACCACCGTCTACTGGCGCAACGATCTGCGCACCGGGAATGCCGCGGGGCGGTTCACCTTCGCCGGGTAACCGCCCACGGGACCGCCGCCGTGCGGTGGGCCGGACCGCGGGATCCGGTCCGCCGCACGGTCCGCCGGTGTCCGGCTACCGGCCGGTGTCGACCGGGTCGGGTCGGGCCGGTCCGCCCGGCCCGGGGCGGACCGGCTGTTCGATAGCGGGCCCATCGGTCCCGACGCGGACAGGGGTCCCGATGCGGACGGGGACCCCGACGACCCCGGCGGGTCCGGTGCGTCCGGCGGGTCCGGACTCGTCCGCGACATTGCGTCCGGCGTGTCCGGACTCGTCCGCGACATACGGCAGGATTCGGTCCAGCCAGCGGGGCAGCCACCAGTTGGCCCGGCCGAGCAGGGTCATCGTCGCCGGCACGAGCACCGTGCGCACGACGGAGGCGTCCACGAAGATCGCCGTTGCCAGACCCAGCCCGAGAGTCTTCCCCGCCGCGTCCTCGGCGAAGACGAAGGACAGGAAAACCGCGACCATGATCAGCGCGGCCGAGGTGATGATCCGTGCCGTGCCGGAGATCCCCCGGACGATCGCCGCGCCGTCGTCGCCACCGCGTAGGTACTCCTCGCGCACCCGGCACAGCAGGAACACCTCCTAGTCCATCGACAGCCCGAACACGACCGCGAACACGCGCAACGGTACGAAGGACAGGACGGGCACCGTCGCCTCGAGCCCGATCAGCGAGGCGGCCCAACCCCACTGGAACACCATGACCATGACCCCGTAGGAGGCGCCGATGCTCAACAGGTTGAGCAGCACGGCCTTGAGCGGGACCAGTACCGACCGGAAGACCAGCATCAGCAGGAGGAAGGACAGCGCGAGGACGGCCGCGACGAACAGCGGCAGGCGGTCGAACAGCCGCTGGCCGACGTCCACGAAGCTCGCCGCACCCCCGCCGACGTGCGCCTGCGCCGGGCTGCCGGCGGTCACCGACGGCAGGACGGATCCGCGCAGCCGGGCGATGGTGTCGGAGGTGGCCTTGTCCTGCGGGCCGGTCGTCGGGACGACGACCAGACTCGCGATCCCGGAGGCCTCGTCGATCCGTGGCGTCATGACGGAGGCGGTCCCCGCGTCATCCGCAACCGCGTCGACCAGCCGGTCCAGTACCCCCGGATCTCCTGCGGTGTCGACGACGACGAGCAAGGGGCCATTGGCGCCGGGGCCGAACCCCTCGGCGACCAGATCGTAGGCTTGACGTTCGGTACGGCCGCGGGGCAGTGACCCGTCGTCGGGGATCCCCACCCGCAGGGCAAGCGCCGGTGCCGCGGCGGCCAGCAGGAGCACCGTTGCGGTGAGTGCGTAGAGCACCGGGTGCCGGTTGACGTGCCCGATCCACCGGCGCCAGCGTCCGTCGGCGGCAGTCCCGGCGGCCATCAGGCGCCGTGGCCCGAACCTGTTGATCCGCCGCCCGGCCAGGCCGAGAAAAGCAGGCAGGAGGGTGACCGAGGCAAGCACCATGACGAGGACGACGAACGAGATCGCGAGCCCGCCCGCGGTGAGGAACGGCACACCCGCCACGGCCATGCCGAGGACCGACACGATGACCGTGCCTCCGGCGAAGACGACGGGCCGTCCCGCGGTGACCACGGCCCGGCCGGCCGCCTCCGGCACCTCGACCCCGTCCGCGAGGTACTCACGGTGGCGGGCGAGCACGAACAGCGCATAGTCGATACCGACGCCGATCCCGACCATGCTGCCGACAGCGGTCGCGAAGCTGGAGATCTCGGTCACCCTCGCCAGCAGAGTGATCGTGGACATCCCCACGGCCAGGCCGAAGGCGGCCATCCCCAGCGGCAGGGCCGTGGCGACGAGGGAACCGAAGGCGAGGAACAGGATCGCCGCCGCGACGAGGATTCCGATCACCTCACCGGCATTTCCCGCGGAGTCGGCGAAGGCGAAGAACAGATCCCCGCCCATCTCGATCCGCAGGGGCGAATCGGCGGGCTGCCGTTGCGAGACGGCGAGGAGGTTGTCGAGATCCTCCGATGACAGGTCTTCCAGCTCCGGGTACTGCACCCGAAGGATGGCGACCCGCCCGTCCGATGAGATGAGCCCGCTACGGACGGCGGTGTCCCGGCCGGCGGTCAGCGCGCCCGCGGGGTCACTGGTCCCGAGCACCCGGGGCAGCGAGGCGATCTCGGCCTGCAGGCGCGTGAGTTCCTCCCTCGCCGGACCTGAGGCGGGGTCGAAGAAACTGCTCCGGCCGTCCTTCGGGGTGAGGACCACCTGGGCGGTCAGTCCCGCGCCGTCCCAGCCCGCCCGCTGGAGCAGGTCGGTGGCCCGTCGGGAATCCAGTCCCGGCGCGCTCATCGTGTCCGTGGTCGTCCCACCGACCGTGGCGGCCGCACCCACGGTGGCGGCGACGACGAACAGCCACACCGTGATCACCCGCCAGGGGTGGTGTGCGGCGATCCCGCCGAGGCGGGACAGGGCCGAGGTCACCATGATGTCCTCCAGATCGGGGCCCGGTTGATGGGCCCGGTTGATGGGGCCCGGATGATGGGCCCGGTTGATGGGGCCCGTTGACGGGCCCGGTTGATG
>JARRQM010000048.1:0-13820 GCA_037381765.1 Kineosporiaceae bacterium | reverse complement strand
CTGTTCCGTTTCCGGCATCGCGCGCGGGACCTGCCGGATCCGGTCATGGCCGTCCCCGACGGCCCGGGGATCTCCCGGGCCGCGACCGTCCTGCCGTCCGCGGACTCCCTGTCGAGACACTGGGGCAGGTTCGGCGGCAGGCTCGGGAACAGGCTGCGGACCTGGCGCGGTGCCGAGAACGAGGACCTCCCGGACATGCTGCCGCCCGAGGAGGACACACCGGACGGGGACGGGACGCCGGGCGGACCGGACCTGGACGACTCCGGTGCGGAGGAAGCCGCTCCGAACGGGACCGACGAAGGAGACCTGGGTGAAGGAGACCTGGTCGGGGAGGATCCGGACGAGCAGGACCTGGGCGACGGGGACCTGGCCGGGGAGGATCCGGGCGAAGTCGAGGGAGTCCCGGGTGAGGGGGACTGGGCTGAGGCCGTCCCGACCTGGGGAGACCGGGGTGAAACCGAGGAAGATCTGGCCGAGGTGGGCTGGGCCGAGGAAGACCTGGATGAGGAAGACCTGGCCGAGGAAGACCTGGTCGAGGTGGACCTGGCCGAGGAAGACCAGGGCGAGGTGGGTTGGGCCGAGGAGGACCTGACCGAGGGGACAGCAATCGTCCGGCCGGAAGCTCCTGCGGGTGCTGATCCTCCCGGCCCCATCGGGTCAGGCACGGGGGCCTCCCCTCCCGTGTTCGTCATGCCCGGGGTCCGGGAGCGTCCGCTGACCGGACGGCATGAACGGCCCGCGGTACCCGTACCGCAGGCGGAACACACCCCGTCCCCGTCGCACCGGCAGGGGCTTCGGGAGACGGCGAGGAGTCTGGAGGGCCAGCTCGGTCGCACCGAGGTCGCCCGTGTGACGGTGCTGCAGGCCGCTGCGCTCGTCGACGCGGACACGGCGACCCTGCTCGTGCGGTCGGTGGAGGGCCCCCGGGTGCTGTGGCACCACCCCGGGGATGGTGCGCAGGCCCTGTGGGGGCCGGCCACCCTGGCTGCCCTGCTCTCCGCCGGACGCCCGGTGCGTGAGGTCGTCGAAGGGGATCCTCTGGTCGAGGCCGGGAGTACCGCGCTGCTCGCGGTTCCCGTGCCGTCCGCGGGGGTGCTCGCGGGGGTGCTGCTCGCCCGCCGGGTGTCCGAGCATTCCTTCTCACCTGCCGAGGAGGACGCCCTGGCCCGCCTCGCCCGGATGGCGGGGAAGGCCCTTGACGCTGTCGCCCGGCGCGGGCAGGTGCTGGAGATCCCGGACACCGACCCGGTCACCGGATTCTGGCTCCGCGACCGGCTGATGCACGATCTGCGGGCGGCCCTGCGCAGCGCGGAGGATCACGGTATGCCGAGCAGTCTCCTCCTCGTCGAGGTCACCGGCCTGCACGAACGTCGCGGTTCGGTGCACGACCCGGCCGCGGATTCCCGGGTGTCCGCCCTGGCCAAGGCCGTCGTACGGGAGTTGCGGGTCGGAGACGTGCCCTACCGGTTCGGGCACGACGAGATCGCCGTACTCCTCCCGGGCACGGATCTGGGGGCCGCCGCCGCGGTCGCCGCCCGATTCGCCGGCGGCCTGTCGGACCTACCGGACGAGATCCGGGTGGAGGCGGGGTACGTCGCCGTCGAAGGGGTCGCCGAGGACGTCGTCCTCGCCGCGGGCCGTACTCTCGACGCGGGAACCGCCGTCGCTGCCGCTGCCGCTGCCGAGGACGAGGACGTCGTCGAGGACGCCGCCATGGGCGTGACCGGACCGGTCGACGACTACGGGGTCGATGGTGCGGCGGAAGACTACCCGGCGGACGTCGCTGCGGAGGACTACCCAGACGAGGACGGTGCGGCGGAGGACTACCCGGTGGACGTAGCTGCGGAGGACTTCCCGGATGAGGACGGTGCGGCGGAGGACTACCCGGCGGAGGCGCACCCGGCGGAGTTCCCGGCGGACGGTGCGGCGGACGAGTACCCGGTCGAGGACGGCACGGCCGGGGACCACTTGGTGGAGGAGGATCCGACTGATGAGGGTTCGGTCCCGCTGGTGATGGTGCCGTCCGGTTCGCCGGGGCTTGCCCCGTTCGGTGCGGGCCGCCTCCGGACGGAGCCGGCGAGGGACCCGGGCGACCCCTCGTCGCGGCCGACCTGATGAGGCATGCTGAGCGCCACGTTGGAGCGTGTTCTCACGTCCGCCGTCCGGGTGCCTCACCGCGTCGACGCACAGGTTCCGAACACGCCGAGGAGCTCGGACACGATGAGGTGGTCGCAGTGCTCAGCACGATGCAGGATGTCCCGCTGCTGATTTCCCGGATCCTCGACTACGGGTCGACCGTGCACGCGGACGCCGAGGTGGTCACCTGGGGCGCGGACGGTCCCCGCCGGTCCACGTACGCCGAGGTCGGTCGGGACTGCAAGCGGCTGGCGAACGCGTTGCGGCGGCTCGGGGTCGACGGCGACCAGCGGGTCGGTTCGTTCATGTGGAACAACGAGGAGCACCTGGAGCTGTACCTCGGGGTGCCGAGTATGGGCGCGGTTCTGCACACGGTGAACATCCGGTTGTTCCCGCAGCAGATCATCTACGTGGTCAACCATGCCGAGGATCACGTGATCGTCGTGGACAACTCCCTGGCGGCCCCGTTCAGCAAGCTGATCGCGCACATGCCGACGCTGCGCCACGTCATCATCAACGGCCCGGTGCCGGAGGAGGTACGGGCGGCTCTGGCCGGGCCGGATCGTGAGGTGCACGACTACCGGACGTTGCTAGACGCGGAGGAGGCCGACTTCCGCTGGCCGGCGCTGGACGAGAACACTGCCGCGGGGATGTGCTACACGTCCGGGACCACGGGGAATCCGAAGGGGGTCGTGTACTCGCACCGTTCGAACTACCTGCACTCGATGGAGCTGGCCCTGCCCAGCGCGCTCGGTGTGCGCCAGGGCGATCGGTTGCTGTCCGTCGTGCCGATGTTCCACGCGAACGCCTGGGGCCTGCCGTATGCGGCGTTCATGGAGGGCGCCAGTCTGATCCAGCCGGACCGGTTCCTCCAGGCCGAGCCGCTCGCGGCGATGATCGACCAGGAACGGGTGACCAGCGCCGGCGCCGTCCCGACGATCTGGAGCGCGCTGCTCACCTACCTCGACGAGAACCCGGACGTGGACTCGTCCTCGGTGCGTGAGGTGATCGTCTGTGGGGCGGCCTGCCCGCCTTCGCTGATGCGCTCCTACCAGGAACGGCACGGCATCAGGGTGCTGCACGCGTGGGGGATGACGGAGATGTCCCCGCTCGGTACGGTCGCGATCCCGCCGGTCGGGGTCGAGGGCGAAGACGCTTGGGCCTATCGGGAGACGCAGGGTCGGCTGGCGTGTTCGGTGCAGGGCCGGTTGGTCGGCCCGGATGGGGCCGACGTGCCCTGGGACGGGGAGAGCGTCGGTGAACTGGAGGTCCGTGGCCCGTGGATCACCGGGTCCTACTACCGCGACGACGACCCGGAGAAGTTCGACGACGGGTGGCTGCGTACCGGGGACGTCGGCTCGTTGACCCCGGACGGCTTCCTTCGGATCACCGACCGGTCCAAGGATGTGATCAAGTCCG
The DNA here is from genome assembly GCA_037381765.1 of Kineosporiaceae bacterium. GTDB lineage: Bacteria > Actinomycetota > Actinomycetes > Actinomycetales > Kineosporiaceae > JARRQM01. The sequence goes on along the minus strand of JARRQM010000048.1, from coordinate 10,265 downwards.
GTGGCGAGTGGATCAGTTCCGTCGGCCTGGAGAACCAGCTCATGGCGCACCCCCGGGTGAAGGAGGCGAGTGTCGTCGGGGTCCCGGACGAGAAGTGGGGGGAGCGCCCGCTCGCAACCGTCGTCCTCACCGACGGCGACCCGGTCAGCGCCGCGGAACTGCAGGCGTTCCTCGCCGGGCGGGTGGCCCGCTGGCAGATCCCGGAACGGTGGGCGTTCATCGCCGAGGTGCCGAAGACCAGCGTCGGCAAGTTCGACAAGAAGGTCCTGCGCAAGCGCTACGCCGACGGTGAGCTTGAGGTCACTTCGGTGGGTTAGGTGTCGTTGTCGGGGGTCCGGTCCGGGCCTGGTCCTTTCGGGCCGGGGACCGGGCCTCCGGGCGGTTCCCGTACCGGCCGTTCCGGCCACGCTGGACCGAGCCCTCAGCCGGAGCCCGGTCGGACCCCGGCCGGGCTCCCGACGGGAGGTGAGGTGCCCGGCGGCGCCCTCAGCAGAGGTCTTTGACGTTTTCCGCGGTGGAGCTGTCGCTGGGGGTGGTCGACTGTTTCGTCTTCGTCGGTGACGGGGTTCCGCTCGCCGGCGCCGACGGGGTGCTCTTCACCGGCGGGTTGAGCGCTTTCTCGACCATGGTGTTCATCTCGTCGACGTCCGGGTGCACGGTGTTGATCACCTGGTCGGTAAAGGCGAGGCTGCGCACCTGGGACTTCTTCACCCGTTCGGACAGGGTCACCCAGGCGTCGATGTCCTTGAGCGGGATCGAGGTCTGCAGGTTCGTCTTCATCGCCGCGGCCACTTCGGGGAACTTGACGGCCAGCTTGGCCGGGTTCGCCTGCTCCACCACGGCGGCGATGGTGCACCGCTGGCGGCGCATCCGGTCGAAGTCGCTGGTGGTGGCCCGGGAACGGGCGTACCACAGTGCGTGGTACCCGTCCATGTGCTGCTGCCCGGTCTTGATCCACTCGCTCGGATTGTCCTTGTCGCCGATGGGCAGGGTCTCCTTGACGTTCAGGGTGATCCCGCCCATGGCGTTGATGAATTTGGCGAAGCCGCGCAGGTTCAACATGACGTAGTCGTCGATGCGCAGCCCGGTGAGGATCTGCACGGCTTCGACGGTGGCGGTGAGACCGGGGTGCTCATCACCCGGGTAGTACTGCTTGTGCTCGTCACCCCACTGCCACAGGGCGTTGAGCAGGCACTCGGTGTTCTCGCCGGCGGCGTTCAGGCAGTGGAAGCCGTCCGGGTATTCGGCGGCCTGCTTGCTGCCTTCGGGGAAGGGGGCCCGCTCCAGGTTCCGGGGCAGGCTGACCAGCACGGTGTCGCCGGTTTTCGTGTTGATGCTCGCGACGATGATCGTGTCAGGTCGTACGCCGATCCGGTCCGGACCGGAGTCGCTCCCCATGAGCAGGACGTTCACCCGTGGGGTGTTCGCCCAGGGGTCGGCGAGGGAGGAATCGGGGTGCTGGGAGTCGTCGGACACCCCGCCGTTGCCGAACACCGAGGTGAGCAGGTCGCGGGCGATGAGCACGTCACCGCCCAGTTTGGCGGTGGGGAGTGCGACGAGGGCGAGTAGCGAGGCGACCATGAGCGTGGACATGAGTCGCTGGCTGCGGGTGGGGACGGCGTAGCGCCGGGCCGAGGCGTGGGTGAGCAGGACGGTGCCCATCCAGGCGATCAGGAGCAGCAGCAGGCCCCCGACGACGAAGAGCAGCTTGTTCGGGTCGGACAGCAGCCGGGTGGCGAGCCTTTTCGGGTCGGTGAACAGGATGAGCAGGGCCGCCGCGCCGATGAGCCCGGCCGTGCCGCCGAGGAGGATCTTCCCGGCCCGCTGCTTCCCGGTGGCGATGAGCCCGGCTCCGGGGACGAGTGCCCCGAAAAAGGTCCAGCCGACGGTCCGGGTGAAGCCCTGTCCCCAGGGGGTGGCGTGCCGCCCGCGCAGGAAATCGTCGCTGGCCTCGGGTGATGCCGGGCGGGCGGGACTGGCGTGGCGGGACACCTGGTCGTGCTGGGCGCGACGCGACGACGGGGGCACGACTTGGGTCACCTGTCCTCCTGCCGTCGCGGTCCGACCCGGGCATTCTTCCACGCCGGAGCCGCACGGTCGGGATCTCGACCTCCGGGTGGGGGGTCAGCCGTCAGTACCGTCCGGAGATTACTCGGGGAACCTGGCAACGACTTTGCTCCCGCTCCGTGGCTGCCGCTACCCTGACCGGGCGTGGGGAGGCGTCGCCTAGTCCGGTCTATGGCGCCCGCCTGCTAAGCGGGTTGGGGGTTGATAGCTCCCTCGCGGGTTCAAATCCCGCCGCCTCCGCGTCACCGAGGCCCCTGCCGCACCTGTGGTCGGGGCCTCGGCCCTGTTCTGCGGGGGCCTTCGGCGCACCGGTTCTGCGGGGGCCTTCGGCTCACCGGGCGGGGGATCATCGCGGTCCCGGGAGGGGCGCCGGGAAGCCCTGGGGCGGGTCCGCCCCGCACGGCATCACTCGTCCGGTCCACCGGATCCGCCCTGACCGTGCGTGTCGTCGTCGTCCGGCCGTTCCGTCCCGGTTTTTCCGGCCGGGTCGCTGTTGGGGCCGCCGGACATGTGATAGCCACATGTCATGCAGCCCTCGGGTGAGACCGGACGGGGCGGGGATGTGCCGGCGGGCAGACGGGGCCGGGCCGCCCTGATGGCGCGGACCGTGGCCCGCCGCACCCTCACCCTCGGCGTGTTCGGGGTGGTGGCCTGGGCTGCGGGGCGCCGCGGTGCGGGTGATCCGGTGGGGTCCGGCCCGTCCGCCGACGCGGCGACGGCGGTCCCGCGGGTCGGGCATCGGGCCGGGGCCCCTGACGGGCTCGGCCCCGCCGAGGGCGGACCCGAACCCCGTCCCCGGACGCAACTGCCGCGCGGGGGGCGGATCCTGTTCCCCCGGTACCGGCTGGTCGGGTTCTCCGGTTCGCCGGGGTCCCCGGCGCTGGGCCGGCTCGGGATCGGTGACCTCGACGCCCGGGCCGTCGAGATGGAGCGGCTGGCCACCCGGTACGCGGCCGGGCGGGTCGGGCTGCCGGTGTTCGAGCTGATCACCGTGATCGTCCAGGCCGCTCCCGGCCGGGACGGCCTGTTCCGGGTCCGGGAACGGCCCGAGGTGATCGACGCCCACCTGGCGGCCGCCCGGCGGCACCGGGGCCTGCTGCTGCTGAACGTCCAGCCGGGGCGGGCTGCCTTCCTCGACGAGGTCCGTGCCCTCGACCGGTGGCTGGTCGAACCCGATGTCGGGCTGGCCCTCGACCCGGAGTGGGCGGTCGGTCCCGGCCAGGTACCGGGACGGGTGTTCGGGCACACCACCGGTGCCGTGCTCGACGAGGTCGCGCGGCATGTCAGCGGGATCGTCCGGGAACATGATCTTCCGGAGAAGGCCCTCGTCGTGCACCAGCTCGCACCCCGGGAGCTCCGCGGGCTCGGGGCGCTGCGCCCGCATCCCGGGGTGGTGCCGGTGAAGAGCGTGGACGGGCTCGGGGTGCCCGCCGCGAAGGTCGCCACCTGGCGGCGCCTGATGGCCGACCTGCCGTGGGTGATGCGGCCCGGGTTCAAGCTGTTCTACGAGGAGGATGTCGCGGCGGGCGGACCGCTGATGACCCCCGATGAGGTCCTCGCCCTGCAGCCGACCCCGGAATATGTGCTCTACGAGTGAACGCCTCCGGCCGGTCGCCGACGGGTGAACGCCTCCGGGGCCCGGGACCGGTCGTGGTCCCGGGCCCCGGAGCGTCGGTCACATTCCGAGGTTCGCCTTGAGCGTGTCGAGCTGATCCTGCAACGGGGGCGGTGTCTTCGGGCCGATCGTGTCGAACCAGGTTTCGATGAGCGGGACTTCGGCGCGCCACCCGTCGACGTCGACGGCGAGGGCCGCCTCGGTGTCCGCGGGGTCGGCGTCCAGGCCGGTCACGTCGAGGTCCCCCGGAACCAGTTGACGAAGAAGATCCGCGGCAGTTTCGCGGCGTCGGTGCCTTTGGCGACATCGAGCCAGTGCTGGAAGTAGTCCCCGGCGTGGTAGCCGATGAACGGCAGCATCGCCATCGGGTCGCGGCGGACCACACCGACCGCGCCGGTCGCGGCGGCGGTCGTCTCACTCGACGTGGTCGCCCCCATGAACACGCCGTGGTCCCAGCTCCGGGCCTCGGTGACGAGCGGGACGACGCGGGCGCGGCGTCCACCGAACAGGATCGCGTCGATCGGCACTCCCTGCGGGTCGTGGTAGTCCTCGGCGAGGATGTCGCAGTTCGTGATGGGGGTGCAGAACCGGGAGTTCGGGTGGCTGGAGACGACCCCGGATCCGGGGGTCCAGTCATCCCCGTGCCAGTCGGTGAGGTGCGCGGGGACCTCCTTGGTCATCCCCTCCCACCACACGTCGCCGTCGTCGGTGAAGGCGACGTTGGTGAAGATCGACCCACCGGCGTCGACCGCCCGCATGGCGGCCGGGTTGGTGTGCCGTCCGGTGCCCGGCGCCACCCCGAACAGGCCGGCTTCCGGGTTCACCGCGTACAGCCGGCCGTCCTCGCCGAAACGCATCCAGGCGATGTCGTCCCCGATCATCTCGGCCTTCCAGCCGGGGATGGTCGGCTCGATCATCGCGAGGTTCGTCTTCCCGCAGGCCGACGGGAACGCGGCGGCCACGTGGAACACCCGGCCCTGCGGGTTCGTCAGCTTGAGGATGAGCATGTGTTCGGCCAGCCAGCCCTCATCGCGGGCGATCGCCGAGGCGATCCGCAGGCTGTAGCACTTCTTGCCGAGTAGGGCGTTGCCGCCGTACCCGGACCCGTAGGACCAGATTTCCCGGGTCTCCGGGAAATGCGAGATGTACTTCGTGTCGCTGCACGGCCACGGCACGTCGGTGTCGCCGGGGGACAGCGGGGCGCCGACGGAGTGCAGGGCTTTGACGAACGGTGCGTCCGTACCCATCCGCTTCAGCACGTCGGTGCCGACCCGGGCCATGATCCGCATGCTCGCGACGACGTACGCCGAGTCGGTGATCTCCACCCCGAACATCGGGACGTCGGCGTCGATCCGTCCCATGACGAAGGGGATGACGTACATGGTGCGTCCGCGCATGGACCCCCGGTACAGGTCCGTCATCGTCGCCTTCATCTCGGCGGGGGCCATCCAGTTGTTCGTCGGGCCCGCGTCGATCTCGTTCACGCTGCAGATGTACGTGCGGTCCTCGACCCGGGCGACATCGCTGGGATCGGAGGCGCACCAGAAGCTGTCCGGTTTCCCCGTCAGCCGGACGAAGGTGCCGGAGTCGACGAGCGCCTGGTCGATCCGGGCCTTCTCCGCCGCGGAACCGTCCACCCACACCACCCGGTCGGGGGTCGTCAGTTCCGTGACGTCGTCGACCCAGGCCACCAGTGCGGCGTGGTCGACTTCGACACCCCCTGCTATTGCGGTCCGTCCTTCACCCATGGCATTCATGCCTTCCTGTTCCGTGGTACGTCGGTTGGGTCGTGGCGTCCCCAGGGCAGGCACACATGACGCGGATACGCATGACAGCGGGCGGGGTGACTTCTTCGGCCCCCGGTCCCCCGGGCGACGGGTCGGTTCCGACCGTAAACCCATGCGGGGGCCGGAGACCGGCCAGAAGTCCCAGTGACCGCCGTGTCCGGATCGGCGGGCGTGTCCCGGAGCGTCTGCGGGCGTTCCGCGGCGATCCCGACGGGGTGCCGGGACGCTGCGGATGATGACGGGACCGGGTAGGCGTGTCGTGCTGGTCGGGGTGGTGCTCCTCGGCCTGGTCACCGTGCTGTGGTGGACCTCCGACAAGGGGCCGGCCGCCCGCGGTATCGCCGCGTCGACGGACTGCGCGGCTCAGGCCCCGTGGGAGATCGGCACGGAACGCCCGGACCTCGCTGAACACCTCGTGCCGGTGCTCCCGGTCCCGGTCGGCCCGGTGCGCTCCACCCTGTGCCGTTACGACGCCGAGGGCGCCCTCATCGCGGGGCTGCGTCTGGACGCCACCCGCACCGCGGAGGTCGCCGGGTGGCTCGACGCCCTGCCCGCGTCGGCCGGTCCGGCCACCACCTGCCCGGCGCCCGGTCCCGGCCCGGTGGATGTTGTCACCTTCGGCTACCGCGAGGACGGGGATGCGACGGTGCTCGTTCGCCACGGCGGGTGCGTGGCTGCCGGCAACGGGATCCTCACGGCGACGGCCGGCCCGGAGCTGACCGCACGGTTCGACGAATTCGTCGCCGTCGTGTCCTGACCGGAACGGGACGCCGTCGCGTCCTGACCGGAACGGGACGCCGGCACCTGTCGTGGGGTGGGGAGGGTCCGCGCCGGGCACTCGTCCGGCCATCGGGGCACCTCCCGTTTGGAGGAACGGCTCGCGCGGGGATCCGCCACCAAGGTCGTACCCGTACCGGGCGTGATGTGGGATCCGTCGCGTCAACGGTAGGGCGGGGGCCGTGGTACGCCAATACTGGATGCCGGGAATGCTCGGGCGGGGTGCGCGGCGGACCGTTCGGGCGGAGCGCTCGGCGGAGCCTGCGGGCGGGGCCCTGGGCACCAGTTCCGGTTGGGGCCCCGGGACAGGGCCGGGTCCGTAGGCTGTGCGGGTGGCACTGACCGCGAAGTACGCGACAACCTGTGGGGTATGCGCCAATCCGATCGCCCCCGGCGAGCAGATCGCCCGGGCAGGATCCCGGTGGGCGCACCTCGGGTGCACCGGGGACCGGCAGCACGCCCCCGATCCGCCTGCCGCCGACGCCCCGGACGGGACGCTCCTGGTGTGGACCGACGGGGCCTGCTCGGGTAATCCCGGCCCGGGCGGGTGGGCCTGGGCGACCGAGGACGGTCGGCGCGGCAGCGGTGGTGACCCGGCGACCACGAACCAGCGGATGGAGATCCGGGCCGCCCTGGAGGCGGCCCGCAGCCTGGACGGTCCGCTCGTCGTGGTCAGCGACTCCACCTACGTCGTCAACTGTTTCCGGGACGGATGGTGGCGGGGGTGGTTGGCCCGCGGCTGGGTGAACAGCGCGAAGAAACCGGTGGCGAACCGGGACCTGTGGGAACCGCTCATCGAACTCGTCCGGGAACGCGACATCACCTTCCGCTGGGTCAAGGGGCATTCCGGCGACCCGATGAACGACCTTGTCGACGGCCTCGCCGTCGAGGCGGGTCGGGCCGTTGTCGCCGAGCGGCGCGAGGGCTGACCCGGTGACGCTACCCGTCCGGTGCGCTGCGCACGCCGGGCGGGTAGCGTCGGGGCGTGTTCGTCATCGTGGTGAAGTACCTGGTCGAGCTGGCCGAGATCGACGCCGCCATCGCCGATCACGGCGCATGGTTGGCGGAGCAGTATGCGGACGGGGTGTTCCTCGCCTCCGGCCGGCAGGTGCCGCGGACCGGCGGGGTGATCCTCGCCGCCGGGTTGACCCGGGAGGACCTGGACCGTCGACTGGCCGGCGATCCGTTCGGGCAGCGGGGCCTCGCCGAGTACCAGGTCACCGAGTTCGTCGCTTCCCGCACCTCAGGGGAACTGGAGCGGTTCCGGGCCTGAACGGGGGTCGAGCCGCCGCCCGAGAACGACAACCTCCGATTCGGTGTACCCCAACCTGTCGTAGAAGGCGCGCACCGCGGCGTTGTCGGTGCGGACCATGAGGTTGAGCTTGGGGATGCCCTGGGCGGCGACCCAGTCCTCGCAGGCCCGCATCAGTCGGCGGCCCAGACCGCGTCCCTGCGCCGCCGGGGAGACCGCCAGGTAGTAGACCCAGCCGCGATGCCCGTCAGGGCCGACCATCGCGGTGCCGAGCAGGGCATCTCCGTCCAGCAGGGCGAGAACGGTGGAGGAGTCCCCGGACATCGCCGTCCGGAGGTCGGCCTCCGGGGCGTTCCAGGGCCGGGTGAGCCCGACGTCATGCCACAGGGCGACGGCATCGTCGTAGTGCGCCACGGGCAACGTCTGGATCTTCATGGCCCGGAGCTTACGGGGCCGGCAAAGGGGAACTGAGGGGCCGTACTACGACGGATGCACCACGGGCCGGCAACCTCCCGGCTGCCGGCCCCTGACCTGCGGTGATGTGGTGCGCTCGGAGGGATTCGAACCCCCAACCTTTTGATCCGTAGTCAAATGCTCTATCCGTTGAGCTACGAGCGCAGGCGATCTTCACTTGTCCCGTCCGGGCGGGGTCCGCGCGGGCAGGGCTCGATACTAGCGGGTCGCGGTCGGTGGGATCGAATCCCTTTCCGGGTAACCGCATGGCACCACAACTGCGACATTCAGGTTACTGGTGGTTACTCACCGTATAGAAGACCGACCCCGTGGTTAACTGTTGAGGTTCGCTCGTGTCCGTCTGTACCTGGCCGGAGGTGAACAACCATCGTCACGGTCGACCAGGGCGGGTTCCGGGAAGTGCTGCGGGCACTTCCCGAGCCGGTGCTCGTGGTGGCGGCCGACGACCCGGAACACCTGTGGTGCGCCCTCGCGAACCCCGCCTGGCTGGCCCTAGCGGGACGGGACACGACGCTGGAAGCCGAACTCGTCGACCTGCTGCCCCGCCAGCAGTCTCCGCAGATCCTCGCCGGGCTCCGGCGTTGCGTCGCGACAGGGCATCCTGCCGAGGTCGCGGGGGTCCGGATGATCCCGCAGGGCGACCGCGGTCAGGTGCGCCGCGTCGTGTGCACCCTGCGCACGGAGCGCACGGAACACACCGGACGTCCGGGCCGTCGCGACCACGTCGACCACGGCGACCGCGCCGACCACGGCGACCGTGCCGGACATACCGCGAACGCTGACCGCTCCGGGAACCCCGAACATGACGGGCACATCGAACGTACGGAACGCACCGGGCCTGCCGATCGTGTGGAACGCGCCGGGCACGTTGAACGCGTCGGACGCACCGGGCAGGCCGGTATCCCCTCCCGGGAAATTTCCGGGGGGAGTCTCCGGCTGACCGCGGAACGCCTGCACGGGCTGCTCGACGCCCACTTGGACTACGTGATCCGCTACGAGCGGGCCGGCGGCCGGGTGCACGTCAACCAGGCCGTCGCCGACCTGTTCGGCACGGTTGCCGGAGAACTCCAGGGGATCTCGTTGTTCGAGGCCCGTCCCGGGGCCGGCGGGCTCACCGAGGAGTCCGCGGTCCGTCTCGACCGGGCCCTCGGCGAGGTGTTCCGGACCGGGCGCACCGGGGCCGTCGAGGTCACTATTCGCGGACCGCGGAACACCGTCGACGTGTACTTCCAGCTCGTTCCGGAGGACGACGGCGCGGGCGGCGTCATCGACGTCCTCCTCGTCGGCCGGGATGTGAGCACCATCCGGCGGATCGAGCAGGAACTCGATCGTTCCCGGGCCCGCTACCGGGACATCTTCGACAACGCCCTGGACCAGATGGCCCTGCTGGAGATCAGCCCCGGAGGACGTTTCCGGATCCTCGAAGCGAACCTGTCGTTGCAGCGGGCCATGGGGCTGAGTCACGACGACCTCGTCGGCCGCTACCAGGACGAGCTGTTCCCGCCCGAGGCCGACCGGGTCTTCGCCGACGCCTACCGGAGGGCCATCGAAGCCGGTGGACCCGTCGAATCCGAACTCAACGTCACCTTCACGGACAGCCCGCGGACCTTCCAGTCGACGATCGTGCCGGCCCGCGACGACACCGGGCGGATCGCCCGCGTCGTCGTCATCGTCCGGGACATCACCGACCGGGAACTCGCCGAACAGACCCTGCGCCGGGTGAACACCGCGTTGCAGACCCTGAGCAGCGGGAACATGACACTGGTCCGGGCCCAGGACGAACCGTCCCTGCTCAGCGGGATGTGCAAGGTGATGGTCGAGGTCGGCGGGTACCGACGGGCCTGGATCGGTTACCCGGACCCCGGCAGCACGCTGCCCATCGCCCCCCGGGCCTGGGCCTCCTCCTCCGCCGAGGAAGCCGCCCGCGGACACCTCGACCCGACCTGGCTCGGCCCGCCGGAACTGCTCCACTCGGCGATCGCCGAGGGCAGGCCAGCCCTGTGCCGCCCGGGGACCGACAACTCCCGGTGGCCGCCGACGCACCCGTCGCACAGCATCGGCATACATGCCTGCCTCACCTTGCCGCTACTCAACGGCGGTGAGGTGATCGGGGTCCTCGCCGTGCACTCCGACGACCCGGACGCGTTCAAACCGGATGAGCTGACCCTGCTCGTCGAACTGGGGGCGGATCTCGCCTACGGCATCCACAACGTCCGTACCCGGGCCGCGCAGGAACGCCATGAGGAGCGGCTGGTGAACGCGATGAGCGCGACGATCCAGGCGCTCGCGGACA
>JARRQM010000047.1:0-7614 GCA_037381765.1 Kineosporiaceae bacterium | reverse complement strand
TCTGACGACGTCGGCCCGACCTAGGGCGCCCCGCGGACACCCCGGGTGGCCCTTGCCCGCGTGCCCACCCCCGTGCCCCGAACCTGTGCCCGCGCCTATGTTCATACCCGCTCCGGTCCGACCGGACCGGCCCCGGTCAGGCCATCAGGCCATCAGGCCATCAGGCCATCAGGCCGAGCCTGCGCAGCTCCACGGTGAGGTCATGCGGGTTCGACGAGGTCATCATCGCGGACTCGATGGTGACGACCCCGTCCCGGACCAGCCCGACCAGATGCTGATCGAAACTGTGCATCCCGTAGTAGTCGCCCTCCTTCACCAGGTCGGTGATCTGGAAGGTCTTCTCCGGGTCGACGATCGCGTCGGTGATCCGCCCGGTGTTCACGCAGATCTCCGTCGCCACGCACCGTCCCTGCCCGTCGGCACGGGTGATCAGCCGCTGGCAGACGATGCCGCGCAAGGCCTGGGCGAAGGACAACCGGACCTGCTTCTGCTCATGCACCGGGAAGAAGTCGATGATCCGGGCCACCGACTCCTGCGCGTCGGTGGTGTGCAACGTGGACAGGACGAGGTGGCCGGTCTCGGCGGCCTGCAGGGCGGCCCGCACCGTCTCCTGGTCACGCATCTCCCCGACCAGGATGACGTCGGGGTCCTGGCGCATCGCGGCGCGCAGGGCGACAGAGAAGTCCCCGGTGTCCACCCGGACCTCACGCTGGTTGATCATCGACAGTTTGTCCTCGTGCAGCACCTCGATCGGGTCCTCCACGGTGACGATGTGCACCTCCCGCTGGAGGTTGATCAGGTCCACCATGCCCGCGAGCGTCGTCGTCTTCCCCGACCCGGTCGGCCCGGTGACCAGGACGAGCCCCCGCGGTTCCAGCGCGAGCGACGCCACCGTCTCCGGCAGACCGAGATCCTCCAGGGGGATCGCGCCGATCGTCACCCGCCGGAACACGAGCCCGGCGGCCCCCCGGGCACGAAAGGCGTTCACCCGGAAACGGCCCACGCCAGGGACGACGTGGGCGAAGTCGGCTTCGTGGGTCCGCTCGAACTCCTCGACGAGGTCCTCGCGCAACACCTCCCGGACCATCCGCTCGGTGTCGTCCGGGGTGAGCACCGGAGCCTGCAACCTGCGCAACCGGCCGTCGATCCGGACCCGCGGCGGGGACCCCACCTTGCAGTGCAGGTCCGAGCCGAGCGATTCGACCAGGGCCTGCAAGTAGGGCTGCACCGACGGAGCGGACGTGTCGACGAGCGCGGTCACGGGGTGGACATCGGCGCCCGGACGGAGCGTCTTGAGCGGCCCGTCCCGGGGCGGACCGGGCCTTCCCGGGGCGGACCGGACCGTCCCGGGGCGTTACTGGGCAGGGCAGGGGCGTTGGCGGGCCACGACGGGGTGGGCCGGCGATGTGCCACGATGGGGCGGTCCGTGCCACGCACGGTGACTGGACCCCAGGAGGAACCGCAGATGAGCAAGCGCGCCCGCGTCCGCCGTGCCCGCAAGGGCGGCAAGGCCAACCACGGGAAGCGGCCGAACAGCTGACCCGGGGACGGCCCCGGACACCCGACGACACGGGCCCCGACCGCAGCGGTCGGGGCCCTGGTCTTTCTCGGGCCCGGTCACGCGGCCCCGGTCTTTCTCGGACCCGACTTCCCGGACCCAGCTTCTCGGAGCCGGTCACTCATCGAGTTCGGCGCGCACCTCAGTGATCCGGAACATGATTCGGGCGCGCAACTCCAGCGGCGCCGGCTCGCAGGCACAGCTGCGCCGGAGCAGCGCCTTGAGCGCGGTGTCGAGTTCGTACTGGGCCAGGCACGGGGCGCAGCAGTCGAGGTGGAACCGGATCCGCTCAACGTCCGGCTCCCCCAGCTCGCCGTCGAGGTACTCGTAGACGCGGCCGAGCACCTCGTGACAGTCCGTCCCGTGCGGATCCGTCGGGCTCACTCCGCACCCCCCTCGGCCGAGGATCCCGCTGCGGCCATACCCCGGTCCTGGGCGTACTCCTCGAGCAGGGTCCGCAGCTGCCGGCGTCCTCGGTGCAACCGGGACATCACCGTGCCGATCGGGGTACCCATGATCTCGGCGATCTCCCGGTAGGCGAACCCCTCGACGTCGGCGAGGTAGACGGCGATTCGGAACTCCTCGGGGATCTGCTGCAATGCCTCCTTGACGTCGGAGTCCGGCAGCCGGTCGAGCGCTTCCATCTCGGCGGAGCGCAGCCCGGAGGACGTATGCGACCCGGCCCGGGCGATCTGCCAGTCCTCGATGTCGTCGGTCTGCGCCTGCTGCGGTTCCCGCTGCTTCTTGCGGTACGTGTTGATGTAGGCGTTGGTGAGGATCCGGTACAACCAGGCCTTCAGGTTCGTCCCCGGCGCGTACTGGTGGAAGGAGGCGAACGCCTTCGTGAACGCCTCCTGGACGAGATCCTCGGCGTCGGTGGGGTTGCGGGTCATCCGCAGCGCGGCCGAATAGAGCTGGTCGAGGTAACGCAAGGCGTCCCGCTCGAACCGCTCAGCACGTTCCTGCGGGCCCTCGGTCTGCGGGGCACGACCCGTCTCGTCTGCCATCGGCACCGAGCCTAGTCTCCGCCCCCGGGGGAACGCCCCTCCAGAACCGCCCCCGACCGTCCCGACCGGCGTGCCGTCGGCCACACCGGCGACATCCATGGCGATATCGGACAGGAGCACGACGTCCTCTCCTTCCCGGCCGGCCCTCCGGCCCCGGACCGCACCACCCGGACGCGGGTGGCGCCGGTGAGACGCAGGTGGCGCCATCGAACGGGACAACACCGCGCCGCGACGGACCATTCCGGATCGCACCCGGACCGCGTGCTGTCGACCTCCCGGCGCCAGGTCAGAAGAGCACGTCGGGGCCGCCGCCGAGCAGCTCCCCGGTACGCGGGTCGACGACCCCGTGCAAGGACTCCCACGGCACCGGGGTGAGAAGTTCCGGCCCGTTCCTCGCCACCGAGTTCACCGACGTGGATACCGGTTCGGCAACGAACCGGCCCGGATCCGGCCGCCGGAGCAGGGCCTGTACGGCCCCGGCCGCCCGCAGTTCCGGGTCGAGCCAGGCATCCCAGCGGTCCCGGGGCAGAACGAGCGGCATCCGGTCGTGCACGACGTCGAGTCCGGGCTCGGCCTCCGTGGTGATGATGGCGAAACTCGCCAGCCACGCCTGCGGGTCGTCCGGGTGCCGGGTGGGATCCCGCCAGAACTCGTAGAGCCCGGCGAACGCGACGACCCCGCCATCCACCGGATGCAGGTAGAACGGCTGTTTCCGGGGTTTCCCGCGCCGCGTCGCCGACCCGGTCCCCGTGCCCGCCCCGGAGCCCGTCCCCGTGCCGGCGCCGGTGGAGCTGGGCTGCCATTCGTACCAGCCGTCCGCGGGGACGAGACAGCGCCGGTGCAGGGCGGCCCGGCGGTAGGCGGGACGTTCCAGTACGGTCTCGGCCCGCGCGTTGATCATTCGGCTACCGACGCCGCGGCTCTCGGCCCAGCCCGGCACCAGACCCCAGGTGAACAGCCGCAGCCAGCGCACGGCCCCCGGATCGGGTCCCTCCCCCGCCGCAGCCACCGCGGCGTCGGCGGTGGCGTCCCCCTCCTCGTCGGCGGCGCCTGCCGCCGGATCGTCCGCCGGCGGAGCGACCGGGCCCGGCCGGGAAGGGCGTTCCAGCACGACGACGGCCCGCTTCGTCGGGGCCACGTTGAAGTCGGGGCCACCGGCCGCGGGATCCTCCCCCGGGCCGTCCCCCGAGCTCTGCTCGACCTCGAACTCCTCGACGAGATCCTCCGGGTGCTGCCCGGCCACGTACCGTCCGCACACGCCCCCAGCGTCGCATCCAGGACCGACACCCCCGGCAGTCCCCGCCCGGCAGCCCCCGGCGGCCCCCGCCCGGACCCGGACGGACAACGCGGTACCCGAGGGGGCGGACGAAGATCAGCGAACAACGACTACCCTGCCGGAGATGGACGACGCCCGACCCTGGCCCGCCCCCACCGCCACGTCCCCGGTGCTTGCCACCGCGACACTGCCGGGGTCGAAATCGTTGACCAACCGCTACCTCGTCCTCGCCGCCCTGGCCGCGGAACCGTCCCGGCTGCGCTCCCCACTGCGCTCCCGCGACACCCTGCTGATGGCCGCCGCACTGCAAGCCCTCGGCACCGGAGTCAGCGAAGTACCCGGCCCTGGGCCGGTCCCGGACTGGGTGATCACCCCGGCCCCCCTACGCGGCCCCGCCACCGTCGACTGCGGACTCGCCGGAACCGTCATGCGCTTCCTCCCCCCGATCGCCGCCCTCGCCGACGGCGACGTGCACTTCGACGGCGACCCGCGGGCCCGGGAACGCCCGATGGGCCCGGGCCTCGGGGCCCTGCGGGACCTCGGCGTCACCCTCGACGACGCCGACACCGGCCGGATGCCGTTCACCGTGCACGGCCGCAGCCACGTCCGGGGCGGCACCGTCCACCTCGACGCCTCCGCCTCCAGCCAGTTCGTCTCCGGGCTGCTGCTCGCCGGGGCCCGGTTCGACGAGGGACTCACCGTGCGGCACCAGGGCCCCCCGGTGCCGAGCACCCCGCATGTCGTGATGACCGTCGAGGCGCTACGCGATGTCGGGGTCGTCGTCGACGACGAGGAACCGGACGTCTGGCGGGTCGATCCCGGACCCATGGGCGCGCTGGACGTCCAGGTCGAACCCGACCTGTCGAACGCCGCGCCGTTCCTCGCCGCAGCCGCCGTCACCGGCGGGAAGGTCGCCGTCCCCGGCTGGCCGCAGTACACCACCCAGGCCGGGGACGCCCTGCGCAACCTCCTCGACATGATGGGCGCCGAAGTGAGCCTCGACCGCGACGGCCTCACCGTGCGCGGCACCGGGGAACTGTTCGGGGTGGACGCCGACCTGCGCAGCGCCGGTGAACTCACCCCCGTCGTCGCCGCCCTCGCCGCTCTCGCCGACACCCCCAGCCACCTGCGCGGCATCGCCCACCTGCGAGGCCACGAAACCGACCGGCTCGCCGCCCTCAGCACCGAACTCAACGCCCTTGGCGGGGACGTCGCGCAGACCGACGACGGCCTCATCATCCGCCCCCGTCCGCTGCGCGGCGGGCTGTTCCACACCTCCCACGACCACCGGCTCGACATGGCCGCAGCCGTCCTCGGCCTGCGCGTCCCCGGAATACTCGTGGAGAACATCGGGACGACCGCGAAAACCCTCCCGGACTTCGACCTGCTGTGGACCGGCATGCTCTCCGGAGGGACCACGGCGTGACCCGGCGCCACCGCACCGACTTCGACGAATCCGACATCCGGATCCGCCCCAACCGGCGCGGCACCCGCCCCCGGAGCAAGGAACGCCCCCGGCACGCCGACGCCGTCCCGGCCCAGGTCCTCGCCGTCGACCGGGGCCGCTACACCTGCCTCCTCGGCGGGTTCGACCTCACCCCCCTTCCCCCGCCCGGCAGGCCCGGCGACGCCACCGCCCCGGACGTCCCGGGCGACATCGTCATCGCGATGACCGCACGCGAACTGGGCCGGACCAAACTCGTCGTCGGTGACCTCGTCATGCTCGTCGGGGACACCTCCGGCGTCCCCGGCAGCCTCGCCCGCGTCGTGCGCCTGCAACCCCGCAGAACGCTGCTGCTGCGCAGCGCCGACGACACCGACCCGGTGGAACGTCCCGTCGTCGCCAATGCCGACCAACTCGCCGTCGTGACCGCACTCGCAGAACCGCTGCCCCGTCCCCGGATGGTCGACCGGTGCCTCGTCGCCGCCTACGACGCCGGGCTCGACCCGCTACTCGTCCTCACCAAAGCGGACCTCGCCGACCCGTCGACGTTCCTGTCCGGATACGCGCCACTGGGTGTGCCGCATACCGTGACGCACCGCACCGGAGGCCCCCTCCTCGGGCTCGACGACGTGCGGGAACGGCTGCGCGGCCGGGTCACCGCCCTCATCGGACACTCCGGGGTCGGCAAGTCCACCCTGGTCAACGCCCTCGTCCCCGGGGCGGGCCGGGCCACCGGCGCGGTCAACGACGTGACCGGCCGCGGCCGGCTCACCTCGACCTCGGCGCGAGCCCTGCGGCTCCCGGACGGCGGCTGGGTGATCGACACCCCCGGGGTGCGCTCCTTCGGTCTCGCCCACATCAACCCGGACCGGATCATCGCGCACTTCAGTGACCTCGCCCCCGGACTCGACGGCTGCCCCCGCGGCTGCACCCACGACGAACCCGAATGCGGCCTCGACGGTTACGTCGCCGGAGGAGGCGCCGGACCCGCCGGACGGGCCCGACTGGACTCGCTGCGACGGCTCCTGCACTCCCGTTCCGAGGCCGCCGAACCGTGGGCGGGCGGCCCCGCCACGTCCTGACCCGACGGAGCCGGGCGGCGGCCACCCCGACGGAACCGGGGCACCGCGGAACCACCGGGCGGTAGTGAGCGCGACGGGAACGCCACCCACCGTCACCTTCAACCGGCGACGGGGCCCGCTGGCCCCGTCCCGGTGACCGGTGCCCGGCCCGGGTCCGCGTTCCTTCGCACGTCCGGGCGGTTGGGGCGGTACCGTCAACTGCGCAGCGCACGCACCCCGGTGCGCTGCGGACCGCCCGACGAGCACATGCCAAGGCCCCGGTGTGAGCCGGCCATGGCCGACGAAGGAGTCCGCGTGGCCGGCTACGACGACGACCTCCGCCTCGCGCATGTCATCGCCGACATGGTCGACTCGCTGACGATGTCCCGTTTCCTCGCGACCGACCTGCGGGTGGACACCAAACCCGACCTCACCCCGGTGAGCGACGCCGACCGGGACGCCGAGGAACTCATCCGCACCCAGCTCAAGCGCACCCGGCCGCGCGACGCCATCCTCGGCGAGGAGTTCGAACCGACCGGCCACGGCGCCCGGCAGTGGGTGATCGACCCGATCGACGGGACGAAGAACTACGTTCGCGGCGTACCCGTCTGGGCCACCCTGATCGCCCTGCTCGACGAAGGACGCCCGGTACTCGGTGTCGTCTCCGCCCCCGCCCTGAACCGTCGTTGGTGGGCGGCGACCTCGACGGGGGCGTGGACCGGGCGCAGCCTGTCCTCGGCGCGGCGACTCCAGGTTTCGGCGGTTTCCTCCCTCGCCGACGCCTCGCTGTCGTACTCCTCGTTCGGCGGTTGGGACCGGATCGGGCGCCGGCAGCCTTTCCTCGACCTCGTCGACAGCGTCTGGCGCACCCGCGCCTACGGCGACTTCTGGTCGTACAT
Source organism: Kineosporiaceae bacterium (assembly GCA_037381765.1). Classification (GTDB taxonomy): domain Bacteria; phylum Actinomycetota; class Actinomycetes; order Actinomycetales; family Kineosporiaceae; genus JARRQM01. The sequence continues at coordinate 369 of JARRQM010000047.1, read as the reverse complement.
GCTGGTCGCCGAAGGTGCCGCGGACATCGCCACGGAACCGGAACTCCAGCTGTACGACCTCGCCGCGCTCGTCCCCATCGTCGTCGAAGCCGGTGGACGGTTCACCTCCCTGGACGGCGAGGAAACCCCGTACATCGGCAACGCGCTGGCCACCAACGGGGAATTGCACGAGCAGGTCCTCGACGCCCTCGCCCCGGAGGGCTGACCCGAACCGCCGGTCCCGGCGCCCGCGCACCGGAGAGCCGGTGCGCCCGGCCTGACCCGGCCCGATCGAAGCAGGTCAGGGGCGTGCCGGCGACAGCCGGTCGAGCCGCTTCCGGGCTTCCTCGGGCAAGGTGGCTTCGGTGCAGGCCGGGCAGGCGTCCGAAG
>JARRQM010000046.1:0-7802 GCA_037381765.1 Kineosporiaceae bacterium | reverse complement strand
CGCCGACCTCCCCCTGGACCGGATCGCCCCGGGACCGGTCCTCGACCGATGCTGGGACCTGCAGGAACGAGTACACGGTTCGGAAGCTGCCTGTCTCGCCCTCGCGGAGGCCCTCGACGTCCCTCTCCTCACCGCGGATCGGCGCCTCGCCGCATATCCCGGCGCGCGCTGCGACATCGAGCTCCTCCAGTAGGTGACCCCGCAGGGACGTAGGCGCCCGACACACGACACGCGGCGGATCGAACCGCAGGCAACGGAACGCATCACGAGCCGCACCCGACCGCGTGCACGACATGACGCGTATTCCCTTGCGCGACAACGGCTTTGACACCCCGATCGTCCGCGGCGCCCCGATCGTCCGCGGCTCCCCGGCGACTGGGTTCGTCCTGACCCCGCGACCGGATGGGTACGGTCCGGCGCCGGCCTGCACCGTGGTGAGCCCCGGTCCGCAGCGGCCACGGGATCACCCGGTGGGTAGCTCCCGAGACGCTCCGGGTGCGGAACACCCCGACTGCCCCCACGGACGCGAGACACACACGCAAACGGACCATGGTGTGTGCAGCCACCCCCGATCCCGCTGGGCACGAGGTGACACCGAGCCCACGATGCGCTGCCCCGGAGCGGGATCAGTGAAGGGGGGAGGTGCGGGGGGCAGCGGGGAGGGTGACGGTGACGGTCGTTCCCGAGGTGCCGTCGGAGTCGAGGTGTACGTCTCCACCATGGGCCTGCACGAGCGCCTGCACCACGGCCAGGCCGAGGCCGCTACCGCGGGAGCGTTCGGCTCCGGTCCCCCGCCAGAACCGGGCGAAGACATGCGGTAGTTCCTCCGGCGGGATCCCCGGACCGGTGTCCGCGACGACGACCCGCCACTCGGCCCGCAGCTCACCCCCGGCCCACGTCGCGCCGCCATCTGCGGCACCGCTTTCCGGCGGCCGCGGACCGTCCAGCTGCACCGAGACCGTATCCCCGCTGCGGCAGTGCCGGGCGCAATTCTGCAGCAGGTTCCCGACCACTTGATGGAGCCGGGCCTCATCGCCGAGCACGACAGCGGGGACCGCACTGCCGCTACCGGCGGGGACCGCGTCGCCGCCTTCGTCGGGGACGGTGACGGTCACGGCCAGCCCAGCCGCCCGCAACTGCGCCTCCCGGGCCGCGACCTCATCCCGGACCAAGCGGGCGAGGTCGACCGGTGCGCTGACCATGCCGAGGGTGGAGGCTTCCGCCGAGGACAACTCGGACAGATCGTCGACCACCCGGGCCAACCGCAGTGACTGGTCATGGAGCCGGGCCAGGGTCCCGGGGTCGGCCGGGACGAGCCCGTCCCGCAGCTCCTCCAGTTCGGCCTGCAGGGCCGCGAGCGGGGTGCGCAGCTCATGTGCCACATCGGCGGCCATCTGCCGGCGCATGTCCTCGGTGCGTGCCACCGTCTCCGCGGCCTCCTCGAAAGCCGTGGCCAGTTCGGCGAGTTCACCGTGCCCGCGCACCGCCGGCCGGGCGGCCCGGTCCCCCGCGCCGAACGCCCGCGCGGCCTCGGTCAGAGCGACCACGGGACGGGTCAGCAACCGGCTCATGCCGTAGCCGAGCGCCAGGGCGAGCAGGGCGGCAGCGATGGCGGCGGCGACGATCCAGGTCCAGGCGATGGTCCGGCCCGGGCTCGACACCGACCCGGCGAACCCGACGGTGACCGTGCCGACGCTGTGCCCGTCGACGGTGACCGGCACGGTGACCGTTCCGGTCCCGGCACCTGTCCCCGCCGTACCGGAGCCCCCGCCGGAACCGTCCGTTCCCGTTCCGGGAGTCGTTCCCGCATCTGCCGTCTCCCCTGTCGGGGCGGCTCCCGTACCCGTATCCACGCCGGTTCCGGTTCCGAGGTCGGTGCTGGTGCCGGTGACAGATCCGCCGGGTACCCGGTATCCCTGCCCCCCGCCGGTCCGGCCGCCCCCACCGGGTGTTCCGGACCCCCCGGGACCGCCCCCGATGCCACCGCCCATCCCGGTTCCGGTCGCGGCGAGCACCTTTCCGTCCGCATCCCGGATGATGGCCCGGGCCCCGGCGACCTCGGCGAGGGACAGTGCGGTCACGAAGTTCGCCCCGTCCCAGCCACCGGCCCGCTGGTAGGCCTGGGCCGCGGCGCGGGCCACACCGGCAGCGACGTCGTCCCGTTGGACCTGTTCCGCCGAGGACAGTCCCCGGGTCGTCCCGACCAGCGCCGCGGCGACGACTATGACGACGGCGGCGCCGGCGACGGCGACGAAGGCGAGCAGGAGGCGCCGGCCGAGCGGGCCCAGGGCGGCGAGCGGGTGGTGCAGCCGCCGCGCGGCACCTCCGTCCCCGGCCCCGGCAGCCCCCCTGTCCTCGGTCCCGCCCCCGCCCCCGGCTGCGATCCCGTCCCCGGCTCCGGCTCGGGCCGCAGCTCCGGTCCCGGGCGCTGTCCTGGGGTCAGTCACGGGACAGTCCCAACCGGTAGCCAACCCCCACGACGGTGACGACGACGTCCGTGGCTGCCTCCCCGAGCTTGTGCCGGAGGTTCTTCACATGGGAGTCCATGCTCCGCTCGTACCCGGCGAACTCGTATCCACGGACCCGGTTGACCAACTCGTAGCGGGAGAACGGCCGTCCCGGGACGGAGGCCAGGGTGGTGAGCACCCCCCATTCGGTGGGGGTGAGGTCGAGGACCCGGCCGTCCAGCCGGGCCTCATGCCGGGTCTCGTCGATCAGCAGCCGCCCCTGCCCGTAGCTGAGCGGCTCCGGTTCCCCGGAACCGCCGCCCCCGGTCGCGGTCGTGCGCGAGAGCACGGCATTCACCCGGAGCACCACCTCGGTCGGGCTGAACGGTTTCGTCACGTAGTCGTCGGCGCCGAGGCTCAGCCCGCGGATCCGGTCGTCCACGGCGTTCCGGGCGGTGAGCACGAGCACCGGCACCTGACCGTCCTCCCGGGCGAAACGGAGCACGTCGATCCCGTCCACATCGGGCAGCCCGAGGTCGAGCAGGAGCAGGTCGACGGGGCCGGAGCCGAGCAGACGCAGCGCCTCCGCCCCGGAACCGGTGGACAGCACCGCATGTCCGGCCCTTTCCAGGTATCGGCGGAGAACCTCACGTATGTCGCGGTCGTCCTCGACGACGAGAACCGTGGTCACCGGAACATCCTCGCCCGGCCCCCGGCGCACGGGAAATCGACGGGCCACGACCTCCACACCGCCTCCACATGGGCTGCGCGGTCCGCCCACACCGCACCGCCACTGTTGGGTCATCGCATCGAGGACACGACAACAGGAGGACATCATGCGACGCAGTGTCATCGCCGGAGCCGCCATCGCCGGAGCCCTCGGGCTCGGCCTGCTCGCCGCGCCGGTCATCGCCGACACCCTGTCCGGCCCGGCAGCCGTGGCACCCGACTGGGCGGCCGGGAGAGGCGTCGCGACCAGTGCGGACGACCCGGACAGCACGACGACATACGGCGGGTACGGCCGCGGCGGGGCCGCGGGGCGCGGGCCGGGCTCCGGTGTCGCCCCCGAGGACCGCCCCTACGCCGATACCTCGGTGTACCCGAGCGGCACCCTGACCGATGAGCAGAAAGCCAAGCTTGCGGCCATCGCCGAGGACGAGAAACTCGCCCACGACGTGTACGTGGCCCTCGCGGAGAGCACCGGCGACACCCGGTTCAGCCGGATCGCGGACTCGGAGAGCCAGCATCTGAGCGCCGTCCGCACGATGCTCGACCGGTACGGGATCGACGACCCGACCGCGGGACTCGCCGAGGGCGAATTCGCCACCGAGGCCGTGCAGAAGCTGTACGACGACCTGCTGGCCGAGGGACGTACCTCGCTGACCGCGGCCCTTGAGGTCGGGCAGAAGATCGAGAAGCTCGACATCGCCGACCTGGACGCCGCCGCCGCCGGTCTCGACGCCCCCGATGTCGCGGCCGTCTACAGCAACCTCAAGGAAGGTTCGCAGCGTCACCTCGCCGCCTTCGGTGGCTGACGGTGGTCCGGCCGGAGAGCCGGGTGTCACGGACCCACGTGACACCCGGCTCTCCGGCGTGGACGCGCAGACCCCGTATCTCACGTGCTGGTGCTGGCGCCGGTGCCCGGGCCGGGGCCAGGGACGGGGCCGGGGCCAGCACGGCGGCCGGGGCGGCGGCCGCGCCTGCCGGGGCCGGGCAGGGCGGCCAGCGCGAGGACGGCGAGGACGAGCGCGGTGTTCCGCAGTCCCGCCTCCGGTCCGGATGCGGCCGAGTAGACGAGGGCGGCCACGGCGACTCCGGCGGCCGTGCCGAGCCCCCGGGAGAGGTTCATCAGCCCGGCGACCACGCCCGCGGACCGCACCGGCACGGACCGCACGATGCCGGCATTGTTCGCCGGGGTGAACAGGCCCATCCCGACCCCGCACGCGATGAGGCCCGCGGCGACGAGCGGGACGGCCGGCCCGGCCCCGCTCCCCGCCCCGGCGATATCCGGCCCCCCTCCGGGACCGGGTCGCCCGGTCAGGCTCACCTGCCCGGCCAGGCCGAGAACGAACAGTCCGAATGCGGCGGCGACCGCACCCGTCCCGGAAACCGCGGGCACCCCGAACCGGTCGGCGAGCCCACCGGCGAACGGGGCGGTCAGTCCGAGGGCCACCGGCAGGACGCTGAGCAGCAGCCCCACCGTGGCCACATCCCCGACCCCGGCCTCGGCGAGCGAGAACGGCACGACGAACAGGACCCCGAACAGGGCCGCCGACGTGGTCAGGCTCGCCCCCAGTGGGGCGGTGATCCCACTGGCCCGGAGCAGGGACGGGTCGAGCAGGGGACGTTCGGTCCGGCGTTCCCGCCACCAGAACCCGCTGGCGGCGACGAGCCCGGCGGAGATGAGCAGGAGCGGGACGGCCACTGAGGAACCGTGCGTGGCCCAGGACAGCCCCAACAGGGACAGCACGACGGCGGGCGTGAACAGGGCGACCCCGGGCAGGTCCGCGGGGGGCCGGGGCTGTAGTGCCCGGCTGCGGGGCAGCAGCACGATGCCGAGCAGCCAGCCGAGTACCCCGGCGGGAACGGCGACGAGGAAGAGCAGCCGCCACGAGCCGAGGGCGAGCAAGAGCCCCCCGACGGAGGGTCCGACGGCGAGCCCGACGGCCTGGGCGGCGCCCTGCACGCCGATCGCCCGGCCCAGGGCCTCCCGGGGAACCGCGGCACGGATCAACGCGACGCTATTCGCCTGCAGCAGGGCGGCCCCGGCCCCCTGCAGCACCCGGGCCGCGATGAGCACGCCGAGCCCGGGGGCGAGCCCGCAGGCCAGTGAGGCGAGGGTGAACGACGCGAACCCGTACAGGTACAGCGACTTGCGGCCGAGGGAGTCGGCCAGCCGCCCGACCGGCAGGACGAGGACGACGAGGGTGAGCAGGTAGGCGAGGGATACCCATTCGACGGCACCGATCGACCCGCCGAGGTCCTCGCGGACCGCGGGCAGCCCGATGGTGACGATGCTCGCGTCGAGCTGCCCCATGAACGCCCCGACGCAGACGGTGCCGACGGTGAACCAGTGGGCCCGGGGGTGTTCCCGGATCCGGGCAGGCCGGGGTCGTTCCCTCAGGAACCGGGTCCACGACCCCCAGCCCTCACCGGGACCGAACCGGGGCGGGGTGCTGTCGGGCACCGGGCCAGTGTGCTCCGCCCGGGCCGCCGGACCGGTGTGCCCCGCCCGGGCCGGCCCGTTCCGGATCTGGCATCGGCGACGGGTCCCCGCCCGGACGGGCCCGCCCGGTTGCCATACCGGCAACGGTTCCCCGGGCGAGATCGGTGTTGCCGGGCCCGGCTCGGTACTCTCCGGTCAGCAGCAGTCCCGTGGTCGAGGAGGAGACCATGTCCGAGCTGGACACGTCCGGGGCGGGTGCACCGTCCGGGGTGCCGCAGGCAGCCCGGGTCGCGGTGGTGACCGGAGGAGCCCGGGGGATCGGCGCCGCCACGGCGGTGCGGCTCGCCGCGTCCGGGCTGGCTGTCGCTGTCGCCGACATCGACGAGGCGGCCTGCGCGGGGACCGTCGGGACGATCCGGGCCGCCGGGGGGACGGCCGAGGCCGTCCAGGTCGACGTCCGTGACGCCGGTGCGGTCGAGGAAGCCGTCGCCCGGGTCGCCGAGGAGCTCGGCCCACCCACGATCCTGGTGAACAACGCCGGGATCCTGCGGGACAACCTGCTGTTCCGGATGACCGAGGATGACTGGGACGCGGTCGTCGCCGTACATCTGCGCGGGGCGTTCCTGATGAGCCGGGCGGCGCAGAAGTACATGACGACCGCCGGTTGGGGGCGCATCGTCAATCTGTCGAGCACGTCGGCGCTCGGCAACCGCGGTCAGGCGAACTATGCCGCGGCCAAGGCCGGGCTCCAGGGGTTCACCAAGACCCTCGCCATCGAACTCGGCCCGTTCGGGGTCACCGTGAACGCGGTCGCCCCCGGTTTCGTCGTCACCGATATGACCGCGGCCACGGCGCAACGCCTCGGCATGTCCTTCGAGGACCTGCAGAAGGCGTCCGCGGCGCAGATCCCGGTCGGCCGGGTCGGTCGCCCCGAGGACATCGCCGCCGCGGTCGCGTTCTTCACCAGCGACGAGGCATCATTCGTGTCCGGTCAAGTGCTCTACGTGGCGGGAGGCCCGACGGTATGACCGGGGCAAGAACGACGGAACCGGACCAGGGGGCCGCCCACCCGGGCACCGACCTGAGCGGTGGCCTGGTCGGCCTGCTCGGCATGGAGTTCACCGAGACCGGCCCGGACCGGGTATCCCTGCGCTGGGAGGTCGGCCCGGAACACCACCAGCCGTTCGGGATCGTGCACGGCGGGGTGTACTGCGCGGCGGTTGAGACCGTCGCGAGCGTCGGGGCGGCCCTGTGGTTCGGCGACGGCCAGGTCGTCGGGGTGAACAACCAGACGGACTTCCTCCGGGCGGTCACCGGGGGGACGCTCACCGCGACGGGGACGCCGGTGCACCGCGGTCGGCGGCAACAGTTGTGGATGGTGGAGATCCATGACGAACGTGACCGGCTGGTCGCCCGCGGCCAGGTCCGCCTGCAGAACCTGCCCGCGGAGCAGCCGGCCGGGTGAGGTGTTCCCGTCCCGGACGTTCCCCGGACGTTCCCCGGGTGTCGCGGCGTCCGGGGTGGGACGTCCGGATCAGGTGAAACGGAACCGCCCGGACCGCATGACCGTCACGGTGGCGTCGACGACCGCGCCGTCGTAGCGGCTGCCTCGACCGTCCTGGACCTCGGCGAGTGCGGCCTCCATGCCGAGCCCGGGCCGGTAGGGCCGGTGTGAGGACATTGCCTCGACGACGTCGCAGACCGCGAGGATCCGCGCCTCCAGGAGCATCTGTTCCCCGCGCAACCCGAACGGGTACCCGGTGCCGTCGCAGCGCTCGTGGTGCTGGGCGACGATGTCGGCGACCGGCCACGGGAACTCGATGCCTTTGAGTAGGTCGTAGGCGGCCCCCACATGTTGCTGGATGAGCTGCATCTCCAGTTTGGACAGCTGCCCGGGGCGGCTGAGGATCTCCGCGGGGGCACTGATCTTGCCGATGTCGTGGATGGTGCTGGCCAGGTACAGCCCGGCCACCCGGTCCTCGGACAGCCCGAGCCGGCGCCCGACCGCCTCGGCCAGCTGGGCCACCCGGCGCTGATGCCCCGCCGTGTACGGGTCCCGCAGTTCCGTGGTGTCCGCGAGCGCCTGGATCGTCGCGCTCATCGCGTTCACCAGCCGCTCCTCATGGCGTTCCTGCGCGGCCCGGGTACGGACGTTGTGGATGCCGTAGGCGAGATCCGCCCCCAGTTCG
>JARRQM010000045.1:0-7809 GCA_037381765.1 Kineosporiaceae bacterium | reverse complement strand
TACGGATCTCAGTTCGGTCAAGCAGGACGACGACAGGGCGAGGGGCACGCACATCCCGGACGTCCCACACGACTACTCCCTGTTGCGCTCCCGTGGGACCCTCATCGCCAGCGACGTCATAACGACGGATCCCGGCGAGGAACCGGCCGTGGGGGTGGAGCGCCAGACTGGACATATTCGTTGACGGTTGGCGTTCGACTGGCCAGGTGTCGGTTGGAGTCACCGGGAAATCCACCCACGTCGACCTGATGAGTTCAGTCACCGCGATGCCGTTTCCTCCGACGGCAAGCAGATAATGCCCGTCTGCGGTGAACACCAGCGAGAACATCGTGCTGCTCCCCAGGAACCTCTTCGCTTGACGTTTCGTGCAGGCCAAGCACGGACGGTGAGGGGTAGTCAGATCCCAGATCCGGATGGCGTCGCCATGTCCGGTTGCCATCGTCTGTCCGTCCGGATCGAAAGCCACGGAGTGGAACTGATTGCGCCTCTTGCGCTTGTCGAGGGTGAGTGTGGCCGCTACCTGAGGGTGCGCGGGATCGACCAAGTCCCACAGCACGGCGCCGTCACCGACAACGGCCAGCAGTCGTCCATCCGGGCTGAACCGCACAGCGCCCACCCGCTGGTTGTCCCGGACAGGGGTGTGCGCCACCGGAACCGGCTGCGTCGGGTCCCGGGCATCCCACAGCCGTACCGTCCCGTGGGACCCGACCGTGGCCAACAACCGTCCTCGGGGAGCAAACGCCACCGCCGCCACGCCCTCGTCCCCGTGCTCCACGGTGGAAACAGGCTCCGGACGCGGAACCTCACCCCAGCCCCCGTCCGGAGGTTTCGGTGCCTCGGAACCTTCAACCACGACGCCTGCCGGAACCGCCGCCCATGCCCGTGTGTGAGTCCGCAGGACAACGGCTGACCAGGCCCCGAACGGCACCGCCGCGACAACGGCAACACCGAGCCAGAACCACGAATCATGAGCATGCGACCACAACGCAGCCGCGATACACGCCACCGGGACAGCAACCGCGACAATCCCCACCAACCTCACCCGCACCATGATGAACCGGGTCATACGCCGCGAAGGTTAAAGATCAAGCTGAGCCAAGGGGTTGGTCCACCGAAGGCCCTGGAATCGACCGAAGTCAGCATCGGTGGAGCACAGGGTGGCTCCGTGCTCGATGGCGATTGCCGCGAGGTGCGCGTCGGTGACGAGGTTTCCGGCCGTACCCGCAGTCTGGAGAAGGCCTCGGACCAGAGGTAGGTGTCGCGGTGTCGGTTCCGCGGGGACGACGTGGTGGTGCGTGGTCCACGTTTCGAGGAGGTCGCATGCCTGGTCTGCGGTGAGGGGATGGGTGAAGACCCGAGGATTGGTGGTCAGTCGCGCAAAGGTGAGCACGGTCGACCAGGGCAGGCCGATGGTCTCCCGCCCGGCCAACGCCGACAACCACCAGCGGTGTGCCCCTTCGTGGTGTGGCGACCCTCGGTCGACGGCGTAGATGAGGAGGTTGACATCGACGACGATCACTTGCGTAGTTCCAGCTTTCGTGCGATCTCGTCGTCCTCGAGTTCCGCCGCGAGGTGACGGGCCCGGTCCAGGTTGACCTCGAGGCGGAGGCCGAGTGGATACGTTGCGAAGCTGAGGTCCGCGGGAGACACGGTGGGTTGTTGCGGAAGGAGTCCGGCGCGCAGGGTGTCGTTCACGACCTGCTTGAAGGGTCGCCCTGTCTCGCGGGTGAGTCGTCGCAGCTGGGCGGCTACGTCGTCGTCCAGGGTGATCGTGGTGCGCATGAAGGCATCATAGCATCACGGAAATGATGCTTTGATGCGTCAGTCTGTGATGGTTCTTGCGCCGATCGCCCGGGGCTCCGGACGGGTTTGGTCGCGAGCGGAACGGTGGACCGAACACCCGCGGGGCGCTCAGGTTGTCCCGGGCCGCACGACAGGCACGGATCAGGGGACGTTCGCGGGGCCGTCCGATCGGTCGGTGGGCGCGCTGTCGCCGCGCCCCGGTTCCTCACCGGGGTTCCTGCTTTCGGGGGCGTGGAGCTGCGCGTTCCGTGCGAGGGCACGTACTCGGTCAGGGTCCTCGTCCATGCCGCGATACACGATCTGGCTGAAACTGCCACGCCAGGAGATGAGCCGCGCGGGAACTCCGAGCACCACGGCATGTGGCGGGACCTCGCGCAGGATGACGCTGTTGGCACCGATGACCGCGTCGGACCCGATCATCACATCTCCGGTGATGACCGAGCCGGGGCCGATCCAGACCCGGTCGCCCAGCGTCGGGGTGGGGCGTTCGAGAGGCTTCCCTCCGTGCAGGATCGCTGTCCGGCCCAGTGTGACGCCATGGGCGATATCGCAGTTCTGCCCGATCCGGGCGGCACCGATCACCATCGTTCCGGCATGGGGGATGAGCAGCCCCGGGCCGATATGGGCGTTGACGTCGATCTCGATGCCGCTGAGGGCGAGGACGAGGCGCTGGAGCAGGAAACTCGGGAGCGCGGCCAGCATCGCCAACGGGCGTGGACTGATGCGGTGAAGGGCGAAGTGGGTGCACCGGTAGGCGGCGAGAGCGAGGAAGCCGGGGGAGAGCAGGATGATCCGGGGGAGCGCTAGCCAGCCGGTCCGGTCCTCGAGTTCGAGGTGGTAGACGTACCGGTCCAGATCCGCGCGGATTGTCCGGACAAGACCGGATCCTTGGCAGATACATGCCGCCGGCATGGTGACCCTCCGAGAGTCTGCTACGGCTGTCCGTCTCCGGAGCTGCCGACACCAGAGCGGGGTGAGGGGCGGTCTCCGGGGTGCCGGCCATGGGTTCCGGCTCGGGAGCTGGGGGCGGATACGTTCACGTCGCGGACAGCCGTGCGACGAGCTTCAACCAGACCGCGGCCATCCGGCGGGATCCCTCGGCGTTGGGATGACCGTTGTCCCTGGCGTAGTCGCGGTGCAGGGCGAAGTAGCGCTCCCCGTTCGTGTCGCCGGATACCCGGGTCCCGTCGGGACCGGTCGATTCGACAGCGGCGATGTCGAACAGGTGGCGATCGGGGTAGAACTCGCGGATCAGCGTGTTGAGCCGTTCCCGGGCAGCGTTTTCCGCGGGGCCGAACCGGGTACTGCCGGTGAGGGCGGACTTGATCCGGGTCGTCAGCAAGGGCTCGGTCATCAACGGGACGGTGCATGCGACGAACCGCACCTGAGGGTAGTCGCGTTCCAGCGCGGTCATCGTGTCCCGGTAGGACGTGAACACGGTGTCGACATCGGAGTCGGCACGGATGTCGATGTAGCAGAACTTCATCATCGCGATCTCGACTTCCTCGGCGACCCCGGCCCGCAGCCTTGCGGCGAAGTCCTCAACCTTCGACCGGGGGTCGTCGTTCCTCCCGAGGAAGGAGTGCACGATGGCGCCGGCAGGGGTGTCCGGGGCCAGGCGGTTCCGCTGGACGGGAGGGGCCGGGACACCCCGGGTCCGGAAGATCTTGTCGACTCCGGCGAGGAGGTCTGTACCCACCGACTGGTGGCCGAAGAACACGCGGGTCCGGGCGACAGCGACGAGTTCACCGGTCGTGGGCTCGTCCGTGGTGGCTGCGGGGAAGGTCTCGGGGACTTCGGGGACGGGCACGGTGCCTTCTCTCTCCTGTGCTCGCACCAGGGCCCCGCTACCGGGCAGGTGGTTCGAGACGGTGAACCGGTTCGGTCGAGGACAGGTCGTGCATCCCTGCCTTCCCTGAGGCTCACGGGATTGCCGGTGCGCTGCGGGCCCCGGGGTGGCACGGGGGTGCCGCTCCGTCGCCCGGCCTGCTCGGACCGAGGGTCGCTCATGAGTAGAACAGATTCCTGCGGGCGGCACCGGGACTTCGTCCATCTCGTACCCACTCCCGCAACGTCGTTCGGCTCCGGGCCGGGGCGAGCGGAGGTGAAGCCCGTGCGGTCACCGTGTTCGGGAACGGGCGAGTGGGCTGGTCGCACCCTGTTCGAGCGGAGGGTAGTGTGCTATCACCGACTGTATGCGCACCCGTTGAAGGCTGAGGAGTCACGAGACGATGACGTGTCGCTGCGGCCATGGCCATGATGCTCACCTTCACTACCGAAGGGGCAGCGATTGCGGTATCTGCGGACCTGAGGTGTGCCGTCGTTTCCGGCCTGCCCGTGGCATGTCGGTACCGGGCGTCCTGTCCGCTGGTTGGTGGCGTCGTCTCACGTCCTGGGTTCGGGGGTAGCGGTCCCGTCCGGGCCGTCCCCCACCGCCACCGGTCCGGGATCGGGGCGATCCCGGACCGTCTCACCCGGCGCGGGGTGCGTTTCGGAGCTTCGTATCGAGGTCGCGCAGCACCCGGCTTGTTGGGTATGTCCCTGAATTTTGGAACATCAAGTGTCATGTCGTCGGGCCAGCGGGTTTCTCCTTGCCTGTCAAGGTTGGCGCCCGGGGGTCCGCTGAACGGCTGAATCGTCCCGGAGTGGCCGCGGATTCGATGAATCGCGCCACGCGCCCCGTCTGTGTCTGCTTGCATGGAGTCACGAACGGCGACGCACCGTGTCGTCATCGGAGGGGCAGCGGGCCGAACCTGGGGTGGAGGACCTCGTCGGTCCCGGGCCGTCACATTCTCATTGTGTTCCGGCCGTCCCTCGGCATGAGTTCAAGGACGGAGCAGTTGGATGAACGAGCGACCTGCTGACTGCAGATCGTCGCGTGTGTCTGTAGTGATTCCGGCGAGAAACGAGGCCAAGAACATCGCCCATGTTCTCGGCGCGTTGCCCCAAGGGATGCACGAGGTGATTCTGGTCGACGGTCACTCCGTCGATGACACAGTTGCCGCAGCGCGGCGATGTAGGTCCGACATCCGGGTGGTGACTCAGTCCCGCAAGGGTAAGGGGAACGCACTCGCCTGCGGTTTCCGGGCCGTCACCGGAGACATTATCGTCATGATCGACGCCGACGGTTCGACGGCTCCGGAAGAAATACCGGACTTCGTGGCCTCTTTATGTCGCGGGGCCGACTTCGCCAAGGGAACGAGGTTCGCCAAGGGGGGTGAGAGCCTCGACATCTCCCATGTGCGGCAGGCCGGGAACGCGGCTCTGAATGCCCTTGTCAATCTCCTCTTCCGGACCCGGTACACCGACCTGTGCTACGGATACAACGCGTTCTGGACCGACGTTCTGCCGGTCCTCGATCTCCCCGAAACTGTCATCCCCGGGCTGGGTGGGAACGACATGATCTACGGTGACGGGTTCGAGATCGAAACCCTGATGAATGTGCGGGTCGCCGCCGCCGGACTCCGTATCGCCGAGGTCGGCAGCGTCGAGCGGGAACGTTTGAGCGGGGAGAGCAACCTGCACGCGGTCCGGGACGGCATCCGCGTCCTGCGAACGATCTCACGAGAATGGTGGACCTCCCGGCGCCGATCGACGAGGCCACCAGGGAAGCCCGAGCCCCAGATCGGGGTCGGCCGCCGGACAGCTGCCACCGTGGACCTCACCACCCAAGAGATGCCGGTGCACACGTCCGCGGTGCACCGGATCCAATCGTGACCGCAATCCGGCCGGCCGCCATGACCAGCCCCGCAACCGCCCCTGAGCCGTCCTTGGTCACCGCCTTCTCGACGACCGTCGTCATCTGTACGTACACCCTCGAACGCTGGGACGAACTGTGCGCGGCCGTGGAATCGGCTTCGACGCAATCGATCGTCCCGGACGAGATCGTTGTGGTCGCCGACCACAACGAGGAACTGCTGGGACGGATCGAGACGGACTTCGGCCATCGGGTGACGGCCCTGCCCAACACCCGGACGCGAGGGCTCTCCGGGGCACGTAACTCGGCGGTGGAGCACGTGCACACCGATCTCGTGGCGTTCCTCGATGACGATGCGGTGGCCGATCCGCAATGGTTGGCCCGGCTGGTCCGCCCGTTCACCGATGCGACCGTGAACGTCACGGGGAGCTGGGCGGACCCGCGCTGGCCGGATAGCGGAACCGCTCCGGACTTCCTGCCGCGGGAGCTGTGGTGGATCGTCGGATGCAGCTACACCGGCCAACCCCGGACGGCGGCGGACGTCCGGAACGTCCTCGGCTGCGGAATGGTGTTCCGCAGGGAGGTCTTCGACCTCGTCGGGGGGTTCAACGAGCATTTGGGGCGGGTCGGCAAGATCCCTCTGGGGGGTGAGGAAACCGAGCTGTGCATTCGCTTGCGGCGGCAACGACCGGAGAGCCGGGTGGTGTTCGAACCCTCGGCCGTTCTGCACCATCAGGTCAGCCGTGAACGAGTCCGTTGGTCCTATCTGATCCGGCGCTCCTACGCGGAAGGCCTGAGTAAGGCACTGCTCGCCCGACTGGCCGGGACGGCCGACGCCACCCGGGCCGAGCGCAGCTACCTGTCCCGTACCGTCCCCGCGGCCCTGCGTCGTGAGGCGCGCAACGGCGGTCGGGGGGTCATCGCCTGCGCCGCCATCATCACCTCCGCCGGGGCGGCTGCGGCGGGATTTGCTCTCGGCCGGATCCGGCTGGTCCTGGGCCGGGGCGGCAGGCGTAGGGGCACCCGGTGAATTGCCGTCCGGAGGACCAGCGAGGAGAGCAATGACCGAGCAAGGGCCGGGACGGCGCGATTTTCCCGAAGCCGTCGACGGCGGACATGTGCGACGCGTCTGCGTCGTGGGCTCGGGCTGGCACTTCTACAGCGGTATCAGCCTCTACACCTGCCGTCTGACGAACTCCCTTGCGGATACCTGTGCGACCTCGGCCATTCTGATGCGTCGGTTGTTGCCGCGCCGCCTCTACCCGGGGGCGGCCCGGGTGGGTCGACAGGTTTCCACCGCGCGCTACCGCGATGACGTCACCGTATTCGACGGTGTCGACTACTGGGGTTTGCCCAGCCTCTGGCGGGCCGTGAACTTCCTCCGCAAGGTCCGTCCCGATGTGCTGGTCCTGCAATGGTGGACCGGGGCTGTTCTGCATTCCTATCTCGTGCTGGCCCTGGTCGCGCGGATCTCGGGCTTCCGGATCGTCCTGGAGATGCATGAGACCCAGGACACCGGTGAGGCCCGGCACCGGCTCGCCCGCTGGTACGTCGAGCGGGGGCTGCGGCTGTTGCTGCTACTCACCGGAGCCGTCGTGGTCCATTCCGAGTTCGACCGGGCCCGGCTGCGCCGGTACCCGGCGTTCCGTGCCCGGCCGGTTCACGTCATCCCGCACGGTCCCTATGACCACCTGCGCGCCAAGACCTCGGCGCTGTCGCAGCCAGAACCACCGGACCGACCCGATCCCGGAGAATTCTGCTACCTGTACTTCGGGACGATCCGTCCGTACAAGGGCGTGGAGTACCTCATCGAGGCCTTCAACGGGCTTGAGGCCGGCGAGGTCGCCCAGCGGCGGCTGATCGTCGTGGGCGAGACCTGGGAGAAGTGGGAACGCCCGGCCCAGCTGATCGAGGCCAGCCCCCATCGTGACCGGATCACCTTCGTCAACCGGTACGTCCACGACACGGAGGTCGCGGCCTATTTCGCCCGTGCCGATGCCGTCATCCTGCCGTACCTGCGTTCCTCGGCCAGCGGTCCTTTGCACATGGCGATGAGCCAGGGGCTGCCGGTGGCGGTCAGCGGTGTCGGGGGACTCGTCGAGGCAGCCCGGGAGTACCGGGGGACGACATTCATCCGGCCCGGGGATGTCGAGGGCATCCGGGCCGCCCTGCGGTCACTACCGGCACATCCCCGGCGTCGGTACCCGGACCCGCACGACTGGTCGAAGAACGTGGCCGCCTTCCACAAGGTCTTCGACCTGGTCACCGCCGGGGCAGACCCGGCCCCGGTCCGGGCAGGTCAACCACAC
>JARRQM010000044.1:0-12622 GCA_037381765.1 Kineosporiaceae bacterium | reverse complement strand
GCCGTCCCCGTTCCGTTCGGGTGGCGGCCGCTGCCGTGGGCGGTGCCGACGATCGTCCTCGTGCCGTTCCGCCGGACCCGACGTAGCGTGGAGGGCACGTTCCCGCGCCGGGTGTGGGCCCGGATGCCGGGGCCGAGGCGAGGAGGCCGGTGATGACCCATCACGAGGCGTCCACGGTGGTGAACCTGCCCGTGGCGGAGATCGAAACCCAGTTACGCCGGATCGAGGAATGGCCGCAGTACGTTCCCGGGGTGGAGTCGGTCACCCGGACGGCGTTCGAACGGTACGTCTTCCGGGTGCGTTCCGGCGATGACATCCGGGACGTCCACGTGGCCGTGATCGCCCATCCCCGGGACCACCGGATCACCTGGCGGGCCCTGTCCGGACCGGCCTACGGCGGGGAGTTCCGGCTGCACTCCGAAGGGCAGCGGACCCGGGTCGGGCTCAGCCTCACCGCTGAACCTGCGGGATTCCTCTCCGTCGTCACCGAACTCGTCGCCGGGTCCACGGCGGCGGCTGACGTCGGGTTGCAGCGCATGGAGGCGCACCTGTTCGGGGCGGACACCGGGGCCGCCGCACCGTAGCCGGGCCCGGGCGGGCCCCGGGCGGACCGCGGGCCGGACCCCGGACCCCGGACCCCGGACCCTGGGGTCTGGTCCCGGGGCTGGATCCCGGGCCCGGCCCCGGGCCCGCCGGACGGCGCAGCACCCTTCACCTGCCGCCCGGTGGCGTCGGCGCGAGGGGCCGGTGCGCGGGTCGCTACGGTGGGTGCCGTGAAGGTGCTCGTTATCGGTTCCGGTGCCCGGGAACACGCCCTTGTCCGCGCCCTGTCCGCCGACCCCGCGGTGGACGCGGTGCTGTGCGCTCCCGGGAACGCCGGGATCGGACTGCTCGCCGACTGCCGTCCGGTCGACGCGGCCGACCCGGGGTCCGTCGCGGACCTGGCCACCGAGGTCGCCGCCGATCTCGTCGTCGTCGGCCCCGAGGTGCCGCTCGTCGCCGGTGTCGCCGATGCCGTGCGCGAGCGAGGGATCGCCTGTTTCGGGCCGTCCGCGCAGGCCGCCCGGCTCGAAGGGAGTAAAGCCTTCGCCAAGGAGGTGATGGCCGCTGCGGGGGTGCCGACCGCGATGGCCCACGTGTGCACGACCCTCGACGAGGTGCGTGAGGCATTCGACGCCTTCGGAGCCCCGTACGTGGTCAAGGATGACGGTCTCGCCGCGGGGAAAGGGGTCGTCGTCACCGATGACACCGCTGCCGCGTTCGCGCACGCCGCGGCCTGCCTGGACCGCCCCGGTGGCCGGGTCGTCGTCGAGGAGTTCCTGGACGGTCCCGAAGTGTCCCTGTTCTGCCTGACCGACGGGCGGACCGTGGTCCCGCTCGCACCCGCCCAGGACTTCAAACGGGTCGGGGACGGCGACACCGGTCCGAATACCGGGGGGATGGGCGCGTACTCGCCGCTGCCGTGGGCCCCGGACGGGCTCGTCGACGACGTCGTCGCCCGCGTCGCGCAGCCCTGTGTGGACGAACTCGCCCGGCGCGGCACCCCGTTCGCCGGTCTGCTCTACTGCGGTCTCGCGTTGACTTCGCGCGGGGTGCGGGTCGTCGAGTTCAACGCCCGGTTCGGCGACCCGGAGACCCAGGTCGTCCTGGCCCGTCTGGCCACCCCGCTCGGCGGGCTGCTGCGGGCCGCCGCGACCGGCACCCTCGACCAGTCACCGGAGCTGCGCTGGCGGGACGAGGCCGCGGTGACCGTCGTCGTCGCCGCCGAACGGTATCCGGCGACACCCCGGACCGGGGACCCGATCGGCGGTCTGGCCGAGGCCGGGGACGTCCCCGGCGCCTGGGTGCTGCATGCCGGGACCCGACACGGTGCGGACGGTCAGGTACTCAGTGCCGGCGGCCGGGTGCTGTCCGTGGTCGGTATCGGAGTCGACCTCGCCGCGGCCCGGGACACCGCCTACACGGCCGTCCGACTGGTTGACCTCGACGGTTCCCACCACCGCAGCGACATCGCCGAGGTGGCTGCCGCCGGGTAGTACGGGTGGCCGATCGGGGAGTGCCGAGACGGCCGCAGCCGGGTGGGGCGGGTAGCCGATCGGGGAGAGAACGGACCGGGTCGTCGGCCCGAGACCCCGTCCCGTTTGCGTACCTGCCGGTAGCGTGCGGGTATGACCGCACTGCCCCGGCTGCCCTACGGGTCCTGGCCATCACCGATCCCCGCCGAACTGCTCGTCGCCGGCGCGGCGACGCCCACCGACGCCCGCGCGGAGGGCGGCCGGACTTGGTGGTCCCAGTCCCGCCCCAGCGAGGGCGGGCGCATCCAGGTGACTCGGCTCGATCCGGATGGGCGCGGCACCGATGTCCTCCCGGACGGGGCGAACGCCCGCACCCGAGCACATGAGTACGGCGGCGGTGCCTGGTGGGTGCACGCCGGCGTGCTGTTCTGGGTGTCCTGGGAGGACCAGCGGATCTATCGCAGCGAGCCCGCGCCCGCCGCACCGGACCGGCCGGATGGGCCGGCCGGGTCGGACGGCCCGCAGCCGGACGGCCCGCAGCCGGACGGGCCCGCCGCACCCGCCACGCCGGGGGCACCCGGTGGCCGGGGAGGTGCCCCGGCACAGGTTCCCGCACCGGTGCCGTTGACCCCGGAACCCGTGTACCGGCACGGTCTGCGCTACGCGGACGGCCGGATCACCCCGAACGGGGCGACCGTGATCTGCGTGCGCGAATCGCATCCGGCACCCGGCCCGGACGGCACCGAGGACGTCACCGCGGTCCGCAACGAGATCGTTGCCCTCGCCGCGACCCCCGGCCCGGACGGCCCCGAGGACCCGGTCGTCCTGGTCACCGGCCCGGACTTCGTCGCTGCGCCCCGGATCAGTCCGGACGGCCGCCGCCTGGCCTGGCTCACCTGGGACCACCCGGACATGCCGTGGGACAGCACCCGGCTGTGGGTGGCCGACCTGGAGGGCACCGGCAGCTCCTGCCGGCTCACCGGGATGGTGCAGTTCGCCGGCGGGGACGGGGAGTCCCTCGGGCAGCCGGAGTGGGGTCCGGACGGCACCCTCTACGTCGTCTCCGACCGGGACGACTGGTGGAACGTGTACCGGGCCGACGGGGCCGGGAAACTCACCCCCGTCCACCCGGTGGCCGCCGAGGTCGGGAAACCCTCGTGGGTGTTCGGGCAGAGCCGGTACGTCGTCGCCGGGGACGGCACCGTGTGGTTCACCTATTCCGCGGACGGTGCCGCGCACCTGGTCGCCGCACGCCCGGACGGGACCGGGCAGGACACCGTCCCGTCCGGCCCCGACGGTGAGCCGTTCCGTGACCTCGACGCCCTGCACCTGGACGGGGACCGGTTGGTCGCGGTCGCCCTGCAGGCCCGCGCCGAACCCGTCGTCATCGAGATCTCCCTGGACGTCCGCCCGTCCCGTCCCGCCCCCAAACCCGCCACCTCCGGGTCCGCCGCCTCCGGGTTCGCCGCGCCCGGGTCCGGTGGCGAGCCCGGGGTGGGCGCCGCGCCGGGGTCCGTTCCGGCGCGCGTCCTCTGCCCGGCACGGGACCTCGACCTCGACCCCGCGGGGGTGTCCGTGGCGCGGAAGGTGTCCTTCCCCGGGGCTGGTGGGCGCATCGCGCACGCCCTGTTCTCCCCCCCGGCGAGTACCCGGGCCGCGGGTCCGGAGGGGGAGCGTCCGCCGCTCATCGTCACCGCACACGGTGGTCCGCACGGTGCCGCCTACCCCGGGTTCCGGCTCGCCACCCAGTTCTGGACCAGCCGCGGTTTCGCCGTCCTCGACGTCGACTACGGCGGCAGTACCGGGTACGGCCGGACCTACCGGAGGCTGCTCGACGGCGGCTGGGGGATCCTCGATGTCGAGGATGTGTGCGCGGCGGCGGCCTGGGCCGCCGAGCAGGGGCTCGCCGACGGCGCCCGGATGGCGGTCCGCGGCAGTAGCGCGGGCGGCTTCACCGTGCTCACCGCGCTGGCCACCCGGGACGTGTTCGCCGCGGGGACGAGCCAGTACGGGGTCGCCGACCTGACCGCGCTCGCCGAGGACACGCACAAGTTCGAGTCCCGCTACCTCGACCGGCTCATCGGGCCCTACCCGGAGGCCGCGGAGGTGTACCGGGAACGTTCCCCGCTGCGCCACGTCGGGGGGCTGGACCGTCCGCTGCTCGTGCTCCAGGGGGAGGAGGACGCCGTCGTCCCGCCCGCGCAGGCCGAACTCATCGTCGCCGCCCTGCGGGAGAACCGGGTGCCGCACGGCTACCTGCTGTTCCCCGGGGAACAGCACGGGTTCCGCCGGGCCGGGACCATCGTCCGGGCGCTCACCGCCGAACTGTCCTTCTACGCCCAGGTGTTCGGGTTCACCCCGGACGGGGATGTCGAACCGGTGCCGCTCGCCTTCGCCGACCGTCTCAGCCAGGTCTGAGAGCGCGTCGGCACCGCCTGCCGGACCCTGGGGGCTCCTCCGGACCTGTCCGACCGGCCCCCTCCGGGGTGCGCATGCGTTCGGGGCGGGGGCGGGCGGGTGCGCGCCGCCGCCGGGGTGGTGGTGCCGGGGCGGGGCCGTTCCCGGGGCGGGACCGGGAGGTCCGTGGTCCGCCGCTAGGCTGGCCATGCCGCCGTCCACCCACCGCCAGGAGCCCGCTGACATGGGACGTGTCGTCATCGACGTCATGCCGAAGCCGGAGATCCTCGACCCCCAGGGCAAGGCCGTCGCCGGGGCGCTGTCAACCCGGTGATCGAAGATGTCGTCCGGGTCGTCGCCGCCGGGGTGCACGCCGCCCCCGGGACTCCTGCCGGTGGCCCGGCATGAGGGTCGGGGTCGTCACCTTTCCCGGCAGCCTCGACGACGCGGACGCCATCCGTGCGATCCGGTTGGCCGGCGGCGAACCGGTGGCCCTCTGGCATGCCGACGCCGACCTGCACGGGGTCGACGCCGTCGTCCTGCCCGGCGGGTTCTCCTACGGGGACTACCTGCGGGCCGGGGCGATCGCCCGGTTCGCCCCGGTGATGCGGGAGATCATCGCCGCGGCCGGACCCGCCGACGCCACCGCTGGTGGTCTGCCGGTTCTCGGCATCTGCAACGGCTTCCAGGTGCTCTGCGAATCGCATCTGTTGCCGGGTGCCCTCACCCGCAACGATCACCGCAAGTTCGTCTGCCGTGACCAGCGGTTGCGTGTCACGTCGACCGCGACCGTATGGACCCGCGGGTACGTCGCTGGCCAGGAGATCGTCATCCCGATCAAGAACGGTGAGGGTGGCTACCTCGCCGATGAGGCCACCCTCGACCGGCTGGAGGGGGAGGGCCGGGTCGTCGCCCGCTACCTCGGCGGCAACCCGAACGGGTCGGCCCGGGATATCGCCGGGGTGAGCAACGCGGCGGGCACCGTCGTCGGCCTCATGCCGCATCCGGAACATGCCGTGGACGCCCTGTTCGGCCCGGATGACGGGTCCGGGGGTACGGACGGTCTGGGGTTCTTCACCTCGGTGCTCACCGCGGTGGTCGAGGGGGTGGCCCGGTGACTATTGACGATGTGGCGAAGGCTGCCGCGACCCCGGACGTGGCGCAGCCGTGGGCGGATCTCGGGATGGCCGCCGACGAGTACGACCGGGTCCGGGACATCCTCGGCCGTCGCCCGAGCGCCTCCGAACTGGCCATGTACTCGGTGATGTGGAGCGAGCACTGCTCGTACAAGTCGAGCAAGGTGCATCTGCGCCAGTTCGGCGACAAGACCACGGAGGCGATGCAGGAACGACTGCTCGTCGGCATCGGGGAGAACGCCGGGGTCGTCGATATCGGCGACGGCTGGGCGGTCACCTTCAAGATCGAGAGCCACAACCACCCGTCCTACGTGGAGCCGTACCAGGGGGCGGCGACCGGGGTCGGCGGCATCGTCCGGGACATCATCTCGATGGGGGCCCGGCCGGTGGCGGTGATGGACCCGTTGCGGTTCGGCGCCCTCGACCACCCGGATACCGCCCGGGTCCTGCCCGGTGTGGTCGCCGGGATCGGCGGGTACGGCAACTGCCTGGGCCTGCCGAATATCGGCGGGGAGGTCGTCTTCGACCCCAGCTACCAGGGGAACCCGCTGGTCAACGCCCTGTGCGTGGGTAAGTTGCGACATGAGGACATCCACCTGGCGAACGCCACCGGTGAAGGCAATCTGGTGGTCCTGTTCGGTGCCCGCACCGGCGGCGACGGCATCGGCGGGGCGTCGGTGCTGGCCAGCCAGACCTTCGACGAGGGCGGGCCGACGAAACGGCCGAGCGTGCAGGTCGGCGACCCGTTCGCGGAGAAGGTGCTGATCGAGTGCTGCCTGGAGTTGTTCGGCTCCGGGATCGTCACCGGCATCCAGGATCTCGGCGCGGCCGGCCTGTCCTGCGCGTTCTCCGAGCTGGCGAGTAACGGCGACGGCGGGATGGAGGTGAACCTCGATCTGGTGCCGCTGCGCGATCCGACGCTGGCACCCGAGGAGATCCTGATGAGCGAGTCCCAGGAGCGGATGATGGCCATCGTCCGCCCCGACGACCTCGACGCCTTCCTGGCGATCACCACGAAATGGGATGTCGAGGCGACCGTCCTGGGTACGGTCACCGACACCGGGCGGCTCGTCGTCACGTACCACGACCAGGTGATCGTCGACGTGCCGCCGCGGACCGTCGCCCATGAGGGCCCCGTGTACCACCGGCCGCTGGCCCGCCCCGACTGGCTGGACGCCCGCCAGGCGGACACCCCGGACCACCTGCCGCGCCCGGTCACCGGGGAGGAACTGCGGGCCCTGCTGCTGCGGATGGTCGGTTCGGCGAACCTGTCCAGCCGGTCCTGGGTGACCGACCAGTACGACCGGTACGTGCAGGGCAATACGGCCCAGGCGATGCCGGATGACGCCGGGGTGATCCGGATCGATGAGACCACCGGCCGTGGCGTGGCCCTGGCCACCGACTGCAACGGCCGGTTCGGCGCCCTCGACCCCTACCGGGGGGCGGTCGCCGCCCTCGCCGAGGCGTACCGGAACGTGGCCGCCTCCGGGGCGGAGCCCCTGGCGATCACCGACTGCCTGAACTTCGGGTCCCCGGAGGACCCGGCGGTGATGTGGCAGTTCGAGCAGGCGGTGAGCGGCCTCGCGGATGGCTGCGCCGAACTCGGTGTCCCGGTCACCGGCGGGAACGTGAGCTTCTACAACCAGACCGGGGATGTGGCGATCCACCCGACCCCGGTCGTCGGGGTCCTCGGCGTGATCGACGACGTGGCCCGGCGCACCCCGTCCGGGTGGCGGGAGCCCGGGCTGGGCCTGTGGCAGCTCGGGGTGACCCGGGACGAGTTCGCCGGCTCGGAATGGGCCTGGGTCGAGCACGGGCACCTCGGGGGGCTGCCGCCGGTCGTCGACCTCGGCGCGGAACGGGCTCTCGCCGAGGTACTCGTCGCCGGGGGACGCGCCGGGCTGTTCGCGGCCGCCCACGACCTGTCCGACGGCGGCCTCGCGCAGGCGCTGGCGGAATCGTGCCTGCGCCACGGCGTCGGGGCCCGGGTGGACCTGCGTCCGCTCGGCCACCGGGACGGGGTCGACCCGTTCGTCGCTCTGTGGTCGGAGTCCCTGGCCCGGGCCGTTGTCGCCGTCCCTGTGACGGCCGAGGCGGAGGCGGAGCTGGAGGCACTGTGCGCGGACCGGGGCGTGCCGCTGGTGCGGCTCGGCCGGACCGTCGACGAACCCGTTTTCGGGGTCGCCGGCCTGTTCGAGGTCGGGCTGGACGCGTTGCGGGCCGCCCATGAGACGGCCCTCCCGGGCACGTTCGAGCACTGACCCCGGGGCGGGGCCTCAACGGTTCCGTCCCGGGAGGAACAAACTCAGCGTGTGCCGTCTCCGGCGTCGAGCCGGGCACAGCCCGGGGACACAGCCCGGGGACACAGCCCGGGGCACAGCCCGGGTACGGGGGTTCATCGATTCGCTCTACGATCCGCGGTATGCCGCCGCGTCGCCGTACCGATCCGGAGACGGGACGGCGCGCGCTGACCGCCTGGCTGGCCGACCCGTCGGCCGTCGACCGTGTGATGCTCGCCGTCGCGGTGCGCTGGTCCCTGGAGGAGTTCGCCGCCCGGAACCCCGGCGGCACGACCGAGGTACGGGTGCCCCCGTTCGGGGTGGTCCAGTGCATCGCGGGGCCCCGGCACACCCGGGGAACCCCGCCGAACGTCGTGGAAACGGATGCGGCCACCTGGCTCGGGTTGGTCACCGCCCGGCTCACCTGGAGACAGGCGCGGGACGGCGGGACCCTGCGGGCCAGCGGGGAACGGGCCGACCTGTCCGGGGTGCTCCCCCTGACGGGCGTGCCGTCCTTCCCGGACGGCGGCGCAGCCGGCTGACCCGCCTCGCCCCGGTTCCCGTCGCTGTCCCGGCCCCCTCGCCCCGCGTGCTGCCGCTCCGACGGGGACGTGCCGGAGGCGGACGGTCGCTGTGCGACACTCAACGGGTGGCGCGCGGTGACGGACAGCTCTCCCACGATCCCCTTCCCGACCAGGCAGGCCCGCAGGATGCCTGCGGGGTGTTCGGGGTGTGGGCCCCCGGCGAGGAGGTCGCCAAGCTCACGTATTTCGGCCTGTACGCCTTGCAGCACCGCGGTCAGGAGTCAGCGGGTATCGCGGTGAGCGACGGGACGCGGCTGCTCGTCAACAAGGACATGGGGCTGGTCGCCCAGGTGTTCGACGAGACGGCACTGAACTCCCTGCACGGGCATCTCGCCGTCGGGCACACCCGGTACTCCACGACCGGCGGGTCCACCTGGGAGAACGCGCAGCCGACGCTCGGTGATACGGCCACCGGGACGGTGGCGCTCGCGCACAACGGCAACCTGACGAACACCCGGGCGCTGCGCGACCTGGTGGAGCAGCGGTACGGCGAGGAGGTCCGCGGCGAGCTGGCCCGCGGGAACACCACCGACACGGCGTTGATCACCGCCCTGCTCGCCGGGGACGCCGACCACACCCTGGAACGCACGGCGTTGGAGGTGCTCCCGCACCTGCGGGGGGCGTTCAGCCTGGTCTTCATGGATGAGCACACCCTGTACGCGGCGCGGGATCCGCACGGTATCCATCCGCTCGTGCTGGGCCGGCTGGAGCGCGGTTGGGTGGTGGCGAGCGAGACCGCGGCCCTGGACATCGTCGGGGCGTCGGTGGTCCGCGAGGTGGAGCCGGGGGAGCTCATCGCCGTCGACGCGGCGGGTCTGCGGACGCGCCGGTTCGCCGAGGCCACCCCGACCGGCTGCGTGTTCGAGTACGTCTACCTGGCCCGGCCGGATACGACGATCTCCGGGCAGGTGGTGCACGAGTCCCGGGTGGAGATGGGCCGGGCCCTCGCCCGGGAGCATCCCGTCCAGGCCGACCTGGTGATCCCGGTGCCGGAGTCGGGTACCCCGGCGGCGGTCGGGTACGCCCAGGAGTCCGGTATCCCGTACGGGCAGGGTCTGGTGAAGAACGCCTACGTGGGGCGGACGTTCATCCAGCCGAGCCAGACGATCCGGCAGCTCGGTATCCGGCTCAAGTTGAACCCGCTGCGGGAGGTGATCCGCGGTCAGCGGCTCGTCGTCGTCGACGATTCGATCGTGCGCGGGAACACCCAGCGGGCCCTGGTGCGGATGCTCCGCGAGGCCGGTGCGGCACAGGTGCACGTACGGATCTCCAGTGCCCCGGTGACCTGGCCGTGTTTTTACGGGATCGACTTCGCCACCCGGGCGGAACTCCTCGCCAACGGTCTGACCCCGGATGAGATCCGGGCGAGTATCGGTGCGGACAGCCTCGGCTACATCTCCCTGGACGGGATGGTCGGCGCGACCGGGCAGGCCCGGGAGAACCTCTGTACGGCCTGTTTCACCGGTGAGTATCCGGTGGCGTTGCCCGAGGACGAACAGCTCGGTAAGTACGCCCTGGAACAGTCCGCGCTGCCGTTGGAGCCGGTAACCGTGCCGGGCCGGACCGGGCACCGGGACCCGGTTCTCCGGCACCGGGACGCCGACGGGGTGGCCACCGGGGTGGCCGGCGGAGCCGAGGACGCCCTGACCCGCCCCTGACCGGCCGGGCCCGCTCGCTAGGCTTTCCCTGTGCCGGACATCTCCGCCCCGCCCGAGTCCACCTACGCCGCCTCCGGCGTCGACGTCGAGTCCGGTGACCGTGCCGTGGAACTCATGAAAGCCGCTGTGCAGCGCACCCACGGGCCGCAGGTGATCGGCGGGATCGGCGGGTTCGCCGGGCTCTTCGACGCTTCGGCGCTGCGGGAACTCAGCCGCCCCCTGCTCGCCACCTCAACCGATGGGGTGGGCACCAAGGTGGCCATCGCCCGGGCCCTGGACTCCCACGACACGATCGGTTTCGACCTGGTCGGGATGGTCGTCGACGACATCGTGGTCAGTGGGGCGCGGCCGCTGTTCATGACCGACTACATCGCCTGCGGCCAGGTCGTCCCGGAACGGATCGCGGCGATCGTCGCCGGGATCGCTGAGGCGTGCGCCGTGGCCGGTTGCGCCCTGGTCGGTGGGGAGACGGCCGAACATCCGGGGCTGATGGAACCGGATGAGTACGACCTCGCCGGGGCCGCCACCGGGGTCGTCGACGCCGATGCCCTGCTCGGGCCGCACCGGGTCCGGCCCGGGGATGCCGTGCTCGCGCTGACCTCCTCGGGGTTGCATTCGAACGGCTACTCCCTGGTCCGGCACGTCCTGGCGACGTCCGGGTGGGCGCTGGACCGGCAGGTGGCCGAGCTGGGGCGCACGATCGGAGCCGAACTGCTCACCCCGACCCGGGTGTATGCCGCGGATATCGTCGCCCTCACCGGCGCCCTCGGCCCGGAGCTGCACGCGGTATCGCATGTCACCGGGGGCGGTCTGGCGGCGAATCTGGCCCGGGTGCTGCCCCGGGGGGTCACCGCGGTGCTGGAGCGGGGCACGTGGCGACCTCAGCCGGTATTCGGGCTGCTCGCAGAGCTGGGCCGGGTGCCGCGGGCCGAGCTGGAACGCACCTTCAACCTCGGTGTCGGCATGGTGCTGGTGGTGTCCGCGGAGGCGGCAGACCGGGCCCTCAGCCTGCTCTCCGAGCGGGGCGTGCCCGGCTGGGTGCTGGGTGAGGTTCTCGCCGACCACCCGGACGTTCCGGTGCCGGCTGCGGGCCCAGATGCCCCGACCGGTCCCGGCGCCCCGACCGGCCCGGGTCCCGGGGACGGCGTGGAGGCGGTCCGGGGGACGAAGGGGGTTGACGGTGGCGCCGTCCGCCTGGTCGGGAACCACCCCGGCTGATCCTGCCGGGGGGTTCCGTTCAGGGCCGCGACATCACATCTCGCGAGGAAGCCGCGTCACCCGACGGGTGCGCGGCTTCCTCGCGGTCGCTGTGCGGCGGGGTCAACGGCCGCCCTGGGCGGTCCAGCCGGCGTACCCGCCATCGTCGCCGTCGAAGTCGTCGTCATTGGCGTCAGCACGCTCGTCCCCAATCGCGTCGTCCCGGGGTCCGGTCGCGAGTTCCCTCTGGAGGGCGTCGTAGTCGGTCTCCGGGCTGAAGTACTTCAGCTGCCGGGCGACCTTTGTCTGCTTGGCCTTCTGACGGCCGCGCCCCATGGCGTCGACCCCCTCATACGTAGAACCGGGGCAGGCGCCCGTGGCGGGGCCCCGGATTTGGTCATCAATCTCTCGTGAGCGCAACGGTACAACGTCGGCTGGGGGTCCGGCACCTCTGCCCCCCGATGCTGAGGTTCGGCGAACGGGTGAATCCGGGCAGGACCCCGGTCGTGCCTAGCGAAACCGCAGGTCACTCGGTGTTGACCGGATTCACGGAGTGCAGGGGAAGGAGTCGGGAGGATCTTCGCATAACGTGATCCGATCCGGTTCGTCCCGGTAGACTCGTCGGTGGCGGTTCGGATCGGGTCGGCCGCCCGGCTCAGACCATTGGCGGTGGTTCCGGTGGGTTCTCCGGGGTGGAGCCGGGGCCGGAGGTGGTGGTGCGGGGCGGATCGGAAGCGGCGCCGGCTGGACTCCCAGGATTTCCCGGGCAGACTGTCGGCGTGGCTGCTGGCACCAGGATTACCCTCAGTCAATACTTGGTTACTAGTTGTACTCCGATGAGGTGTTCGCTCCTCCCTATGGGGGATCATCCGTCGGAATTGTTCCCCAGATACCCTCTGACAGGGCACGATGTCCCTAGTCGGGGCATCCGCCCCGTTCCTGGAGGATGACATGACCACCCGTTCGCCCGACGCCGAGCCTCTGCTGACGCCGGCCGAGGTCGCGGCGCTCTTCCGCGTCGACCCGAAAACCGTGACGCGTTGGGCCAAAGCAGGCAAGCTCTCCTCGATCAGGACTCTCGGTGGCCATCGCCGCTACCGCGAGTCCGAGGTGCGCGCGCTTCTTGCCGGCATCCCCCAGCAGCGCGCCGACGAGGATTGACCTACGGCACTACGCACCACGACAAACCCAGCACCACCCCAAACCGGCAGTACGGCAAACCGGAGAGCGTCGCCCCCGGTCGGGGGGGCCGCTCTCCGCAGGTCCGTACCTGCGGGGTGAACCGGCACGCCAGGGGCCGGTACCGCGATCCGACGCCATTCGGCGGTCGGTCGTTGAGTCCTGCCCGTGGGCCCC
>JARRQM010000043.1:0-9006 GCA_037381765.1 Kineosporiaceae bacterium | reverse complement strand
TGCTCAAGTTCACCAGCACCCGACTGTGGTGGGGGATGCTCATCGGCACTATCGCCGTGTCGGCTCCGCTCGCACTCGTCGGTGCCGCGCTCGCCGGGCGCCCCATCAACGAGACCACGACACCGGGCCTGGACGATCCGGCCACCCTGCGCAGTATCTACACCTCTGGCCTCAGCATCGCCTACATCCTCACCCTCACCATCGGCATCATCACCATGGCCGGGGAGTTCCGGCACCAGACGTTCACCGCGACCGCCCTGGCCTCGCCGCGCCGATACCGTGTGGTCCTCGCCAAGCTCGTCACCGTCTCCCTGATCGGCGCCGGGTACGGGGTGGCCTCGGTGGCCTCGTCGGTGCTCGCCGCCCTTCCGGTGGTCCTCGTCCGGGGCGGATCCCCCCACCTGACCGGGGACGGCGTCCCCCGGGCCCTCGCCCTCGTCGTACTCGCCGTCGCGCTGTGGGCCGTGCTCGGGTTGGGGGTCGGCACGCTGATCCGGAACCAGGTCGTCGCCCTGCTCGTCGCGGTCGGGGTGTCCTTCCTCGCCGAGCCGCTGCTCTCCTTCATCCTGCAGCTGGCCGGGTGGGGCAAGGTCGCCCAGTACCTGCCGAGCACGGCGACCTCGGCGTTGATCTCCCCGAGTGCCGAATCAGGCAATCTCACCCTCACCTACCTGCCCTGGTGGGGTGCGGCCCTCGTGCTGCTCGGCTACGCCGCGGTGTCCGGCGGGATCGGGGCGGCCCTCACCTTGCGCCGCGACATCACCTGAGCCCGGCGCATCCCGGGCCGCCCGGTCCGATCCGGCGCGTCCCGGGCCACCCCGCGCCGCCCCTGCGGAAACCTGGTCCGGTGGGGTAGGCCGGGCCGGCCGGGTAGTCCGGGTCGACCGGACCGGTGGGGCCGCCCCGTGGCAACAGGCCGACCTCACCCGACCGGGAGATACTGTGAGCTGACGCCGTCGCGGTCGAGTATCCGGAAGAAGGCGATCCGCTCCGTGTCCCAGCACCCCGCCTCCGCGAGCACTGAATCCACAGAACCTGGGTCAGGTTCCCCTGACTCCGGTCCGGGAACGGAGTTCGGGCCGAACGAATGGCTGGTCGAGGAGCTCTACCAGCAGTACCTCACCGACCGGAACGCCGTAGACCCGGCCTGGTGGGAGTTCTTCGCCGATTACGCCTCCGCCGAACCCGGCCCGGGAACGTTCCGAACCGGGAGCATCGGGGCCGAAAACCCCGGAACCACGGCCACCGGGCACTCCGTGGGCGCGGTCACCGAGACCGGGGCCGGAACCACCGAGGCCGAAGCGACCGGGACCGGAACCACCGGGGACTCCCCGGACGGGAACGGCACCCGGACGGGCACCCCCGCGGTGATCCCCGCCCCAACCCGGGCCGGTGACGCGCCCCCGACCCCGACCGCCGCGCCCGCCCCGGACACCCTGCCCGCGGCCGCCCCCGCCCCGGCCACCGTCCCGGCGGCACCGGTCGCCGACGGCGTCCCCGACCCGGCCTCAGCCTCCGCCGACGCATCCGCCCCCGCCGCCGAGGAGGTGCAGCGGCTGCGCGGCCCGGCCGCCCGGGTGGTCAGCAACATGGAGTCCAGCCTCGCCGTCCCCACCGCGACGAGCGTGCGTGAGGTCCCGGCGAAACTGCTCATCGACAACCGGATCGTGATCAACAACCACCTGTCCCGGTCCCGGGGCGGGAAGGTGTCGTTCACCCATCTCATCGGGTTCGCCCTGATCGAGGCGCTCGCTGCACTACCGGAAATGAACCACGCCTTCGGCGCCGACGCCGACGGGCGGCCTGCCCTGGTCCGCCCGGGAACGGTGAACCTCGGCATCGCCATCGACCTCGCCAAACCGGACGGCAGCCGGCAACTGCTCGTGCCGAACATCAAGGGCGCGGGCGGGATGGACTTCGCCCAGTTCTGGGCGGCGTACGAGGATGTCGTGCGGCGTGCCCGAACCGGGCGGCTCACCGCCGACGATTTCGCCGGCACGACGATCAGCCTGACCAACCCGGGCACCATCGGCACCGTGCACTCGGTGCCGCGGTTGATGCGCGGGCAGGGCGCGATCATCGGGGTCGGCGCCCTGGAGTACCCCGCCGAATACCAGGGGGCCTCGGCGGACACCCTGGCCCGGCTCGCGGTGAGCAAGACCCTCACCCTCACCTCGACCTACGACCACCGGATCATCCAGGGCGCGCAGTCCGGGGACTTCCTGCGGATCGTGCACGGCAAGCTCCTCGGCGGGGACGGTTTCTACGACCGGGTCTTCCAGTCGCTCCGGGTGCCCTACGAGCCGATCCGTTGGGTTCAGGACATCTCCACCTCCCATGAGGAGGACATCAACAAGACCGCCCGGGTGCAGGAACTCATCCACGCCTACCGGGTCCGCGGCCACCTGATGGCCGACACCGACCCGCTGGAGTACAAGCAACGCCGGCACCCCGACCTCGACATCACCACGCACGGGCTCACCCTGTGGGATCTCGAACGCGAGTTCCCCACCGGCGAGTTCGGCGGCGACCCGGTGATGAAGCTGCGGAACATCCTCGGGGTGCTCCGCGACTCCTACTGCCGCACCGTCGGCATCGAATACATGCACATCCAGGACCCCGAACAGCGGGCCTGGTTGCAGGAACGGATCGAACGCCCGTACGCCAAGCCGTCCCCCGCCGAGCAGCTGCGCATCCTGCGCCGGCTCAACGCCGCCGAAGCGTTCGAGACCTTCCTGCAGACGAAGTACATCGGCCAGAAACGGTTCAGTCTCGAAGGCGGGGAATCGGTCATCCCGCTGCTCGACGCCCTGCTGTCGGCGGCGGCCCGGACCCAGCTCGACGAGGTGTGCGTCGGCATGCCGCACCGGGGCCGGCTGAACGTGCTCGCGAACATCGCGGGGAAGAGCTACGGGCAGATCTTCCGCGAATTCGAAGGAGCCCAGGACCCCCGGTCGGTGCAGGGCTCCGGGGACGTCAAGTACCACCTCGGCACCGAGGGCGTGTTCACCGCCGAAACCGGCGAGCGGACGAACGTGTACCTCGCGGCCAACCCCTCGCACCTGGAAGCTGTCGACCCCGTCCTCGAAGGGGTGGTCCGGGCCAAGCAGGACCGGCTCAACCGGGGCAGCGCCTTCTTCGGGGTGCTCCCGGTCCTGCTGCACGGCGACGCGGCCTTCGCCGGGCAGGGTGTGGTCGCCGAAACCCTCAACCTGTCGCAGCTGCGCGGCTACCGCACCGGCGGCACCGTGCACGTGATCATCAACAACCAGGTGGGTTTCACCACGGCCCCGGCGTCATCGCGGTCCTCGGTGTACTCCACCGACGTCGCCCGGATGATCCAGGCCCCGATCTTCCACGTGAACGGTGACGACCCGGAAGCTTGCGTCCGGGTCGCCCAGCTGGCCTTCGACTTCCGGATGGCCTTCGACAAGGACATCGTCATCGACCTGGTCTGTTACCGGCGCCGCGGGCACAACGAGGGTGACGACCCGTCGATGACCCAGCCGCTCATGTACAACCTCATCGAAGCCAAACGGTCGGTGCGCAAGCAGTACACCGAGGCACTGATCGGGCGCGGCGACATCACCGTGGAAGAGGCCGAAGCCGCCCTGCGCGACTACCAGCAGCAGCTGGAACGGGTGTTCGCGGAAACCCGGGAGGCCGCCGCCGAGCAGGTGCCCGAACCGTCCGGGGTGACCGCCGGACTCGACCTGCCGCTCGCCCAGCAGCCGTCCCGCCAGGACGGTCCCCGGCACCCGTCGGCCGTCGACGCCTCCGTGCTCAAACGGATCGGCGACGCCCACGTGAGCCCTCCCGAGGGGTTCGTCGTGCACCCGAAACTCAAGCCGCTGCTGGACCGGCGCGCGGCGATGGCCGGCGAGGGCGGTATCGACTGGGGCTTCGGCGAGCTCCTCGCTTTCGGCTCCCTGCTGATGGAGGGCACGCCGATCCGGATGGCCGGACAGGACTGCCGGCGCGGCACCTTCGTCCAGCGGCACGCCGTGCTCATCGACAAGGTGACCGCGCAGGAATGGACGCCCCTGGCGAACCTGTCCGAAGGGCAGGCACGCTTCTGGATCTACGACTCGCTGCTGTCCGAATACGCGGCGATGGGATTCGAGTACGGGTACTCGGTGGAACGCCCGGATGCCCTCGTCGTCTGGGAAGCCCAGTTCGGCGACTTCGCCAACGGGGCGCAGACCATCGTCGACGAGTTCATCTCCTCGGCGGAGCAGAAGTGGGGCCAGCACTCCTCGGTGGTGCTGCTCCTCCCGCACGGCTTCGAAGGGCAGGGACCGGACCATTCCTCGGCGCGGATCGAGCGATACCTGCAGCTGTGCGCCGAACACAACATGACCGTCGCCATGCCGTCGACCCCCGCCTCCTACTTCCACCTGCTGCGACGCCAGGCCTACGCCCGGCCGCGGCGCCCGCTCATCGTGTTCACCCCGAAGTCGATGCTCCGGCTCAAGGCGGCGGCCTCGGCGGTGGAGGACTTCACCACCGGGCACTTCCGGCCCGTCGTCGCCGACCCCGCAGTGGGGTCCCCGACCGACCCCGCAACGGAGTCCCCGGCCGACCCCCGGGCCATCGACCTGCGCGGAGCCGGGCCCCGCACCGGCGCGTCCGGGGCCGTCGGCCCCCGCAACGTCGACCCTCGCAACGTCGACAGGGTGCTGCTGTGCTCCGGGAAGGTGTACTACGACCTCGTCGCCGAACGGACCCGGCGCGGGGACACCCGGACCGCGATCATCCGGCTGGAGCAGCTGTACCCGCTCGACCGCGAGGGGCTCACCGACGCCCTCGGCGGGTTCCCGGACGCCGAACTCGTCTGGGTGCAGGAGGAACCGGCCAACCAGGGGCCGTGGCCGTTCATCGCGTTCACCCTGCCCGGGCTTCTGGACGGCCGGACCGTGCGCGGGGTGTCCCGCGCCGCCTCGGCCTCCCCCGCCACCGGGTCGAGCCGCATCCACCAGGCCGAGCAGGCCACTCTCATCGCCGAAGCCTTCACCCGCTGACCCCGCCCCAGCCCGGGCGGCCCCACCCGCCCCGCCCGGTGGGGCCCGGCGTGACATCGTGCCCACGAGGCCTGGTGCGACCCGTCGTGGGTGGGCACGGTGTGGCACCGTACCCAAACGGAGGGGGGTCGGGGAGGGCCGTCCGGGTGTGGTAGCCCACACCGCGGAGTGATCAGGGTCCCCCCGGCGTACCATCACATCTGCGCCGGTGAACCACTACTTACCCAGCGTGACGCCTCCTTCCCTCCCGCCATTTATTGGGCAGAATGCCGGGCGTGTACGACACCGACCGCGGCATCGAGGAGTTGGCGCAACGCCGGGGCGAGGAGGAGGTGCGGCTGGACTGGCTGGCCGACCGACTACGCGACTTCGTCGACGCGCATCCTGAGTTCGAGGGTGCCGTCGACCGTCTCGCCACCTGGTTGGCGCGTCTGGACGATGACGACTGACCGAGGTGCGCGACGATGGACAGGGCCCAGTGGGGCCGACTCGAGTGAGCAGGAGCTGAGGTGCGGGTGACCGGGGCCGACAAGCCGCATCCGGTCCGGGACGACGCCAACCGGACCTACACCGGTGGCGTGCGCATCTGCGTCGTCGGGGACGACCTCGTGGCCGGGCTCGGTGACCCGAAGGCACTCGGCTGGGTGGGACGGGTGGCGGCACGCACCTCCCAGGCGGACGGCCCGGTGTCGGTGTTCCCCCTCGGAGTGCCCACGGAGTCCACGGCCGACCTCGTGCTCCGTTGGCGGGAGGAGACGGCGAGGCGTTTCGCCGATGCCCCCCTACAAGCCTGCCGGCTGGTGATCGGCCTCGGACATGAGGACCTCTACCAAGGCATCACCTTGCCGCGGGCCCGGCTGAACCTCGCGAACATCCTCGACGACTGTCACGCCCGGGGGCTTCCGGTGTTCGTCGTCGGGCCGCCGCCCGGCCCGGATCGGGTCAATCCGGCCGTCTCCGAGTACTCCTCGGCGTACTTCGACGTGTGCCTACGCCGTCAGGTCCCCTACGTGGACGCGTTCACCCCGCTGGTTCAGCATGAGGACTGGCTCACCGACCTCGCGGCCGGCGACGGAGTGCATCCCGGGCAGGCCGGCTACGGACTCATCGCCTGGCTGGTCCTGCACGGAGGGTGGCACTCCTGGCTCGGAATCAGCACCGAGTAGTCATCACTTTACCTCATGTAGTCAATTCGCCGGTAATCCGGGCCAAGCGATACTCTCCCGTGCTCGGCTGTACCCGCAACGGACGTGGTGCGGCGATGGGATCGTTCGGGGAGGGAACGTGAGCCTGGGGATCCCCGGGGTCGAACAGCTGCAGGAGATCGGTCGCGGCGGCAGCGGAATCGTCTACCGCGGCTGGCAGCCCGCTTTCGGCCGCTGGGTCGCGATCAAGGTCTTCCCGATCGACGAGGACGCCCGCCGCCTGGAACGCGAGCGGCACGCCCTCGGCCAGCTGTCCGACCACCCCGGTATCGCCCCCGTGTTCGGCGGCGGGATCACCGCGGACGGACGGGCCTACCTCGTCATGGGGTACATGGAGGGCGGCAGCCTCCGTGACCGGGTGATGACCCGGGGGCCGCTGTCCAACGCGGAAACGATCGCCTTCGGCCGGGCCATGGCGACCGCCCTGCAGATCGCGCACGCCCACGGAATCTGGCACCGCGACATCAAACCGGCGAACATCCTCTACGACCGGTTCGGTGCCCCGCGACTGGCCGACTTCGGGATCGCCCACGTCGGCGACGACGGATTCCGCACCGGAACCGGGAAGATCTCCGGCACGGCCGCCTACCTGGCTCCCGAGCTGCTGGAAGGCCGCCCTTTCACCGCCGCCTCCGACGTGTTCTCCCTCGGTGCCACCGTGTACTACGCGCTGACCGGCGAACCCCTCTTCTCCCCCTATGAGGGTGAGTCCGCGGCGACGTTCATGCTGCGTCGGCTGACCCGCCCGGAACCGCCGCGGTTCTCCGCTTCCGTACCCCGCTGGCTCAACGAGATCATCACCGCAGCCACCGCACCCGACCCGGATCTGCGCACTCCCACCGCGGCGCAGCTGGCGGCGGCCTTCACCGCGGGCCCGGAGGAGAGCGGTGTCGTCGAACCTCCGACCATGGGGCGGGCGACGATCACCCCGCCGGTTCCCCCTCAGGGCGGACCGTCGACGTTCTCGGGTGAGACACCGATGCCGACCGGGTGGGCCGGATCCACCCCGACCCCGCCCACGCGCATGATCCCGGCCCCCGGAGCGTCCGGTGACGGCGTGGCGACGACCGCTCACCGAAGCGCGGACTTCGGCCAGCCCGACGGGACGGGGCAAACCCCCGGCACCGGATCCGGCACGGGTGCGGGAACGGGGACGGGGACGGGACAACCCCCTGGCATTCCGCTACCCCCCGGCCCTGGACAGGTACCGGCCGCGGGACCTCCCCGCCCGTACGGCCCTTACCCGCCGCAGGCGCCGGGCGGGACCCCTCCGCCGGTCGCCGGCCCCACCCCGATCCGTCCCCGGAGGGTTCTCGCGACCGCGCTGACGATCACCCTGCTCGTCCTGCTCGGCCTCGGGGGCGGGACCTACTTCATCCGCTCCGTGTTCGCCTCGTCCTCCTCCGGGATCTCCGTGGTGCCGAACCTCACCGCGAACGGTTCCGGATCGAGCGATCCCTCCGGCACCAGCGACACCTCCGGGACGGGCGCCCCCTCCGGCACGGGCGACTCCTCCGGCACGGATTCAACCAATGGCGCCGGAGACTCCACCGAAAACCTGACCGATCTATCCGGTTCCGAAGCGGTGCAGGCTGCGGTAGACGCATTCCGCACAGCGTCCGGGAGCAGCGACCCGTACATGGTGGAGATGACCTTCTACCCGTTCCCGGACTCCGGCGACACCCCTGAGGTAACCTGGTCGGCCATGGGGTCGATGATGTCGAGGACCGACAAGACCTGCCGGGGCGCGATGGAAAAGGCAGATCTCCCCGACGAACCTGATCAGTTCGGCGACACGGCTGGCCTCGGCCATGTCATCGTCGAGCGGGACGACGCTTTCAGCAACAACAAGGTGGTCGTGCTCGTGTACTTCAGTGGAGGCGCCCGCTGGTCCGGCGGCTACATCAGGTACTCGGCCACCGGGAAACTGCTCCGCAACTACTGCACTGTCGACTAACCCGTTTCTCCATTTCCGATAATCTGATGCGTTCTCGCTGATTTCTCCGACGAGAAAGCAAAATCGCTTGCCCCGGTGGGTCGTCGCGGGGAGGGTGTCCACCTCGTGCGGCGACCCACCGAGCGCGTCAATTCAAAGTGGTGTTCCCGACCTGTTCAGCGGAGAACTGACGATGCGCCTCAATGCGTGACGTAGCCGCGATGCGCCCCCGACGTATTCGTGCACCCACCCAGGTCGGAGAGAAACCAGATGCTCGCGGCGGTCTGCCGTCCGTAGACGCCATCGGCAGAAATGCCCACCGTGCGCTGCGCACTTCGCAAGGCGTTGTACGTATCTGTGCC
This sequence comes from Kineosporiaceae bacterium, assembly GCA_037381765.1. Taxonomy (GTDB): domain Bacteria; phylum Actinomycetota; class Actinomycetes; order Actinomycetales; family Kineosporiaceae; genus JARRQM01. The sequence goes on along the minus strand of JARRQM010000043.1, from coordinate 482 downwards.
GAAAATACCGTCGACGGAGATGGAATGCGTGTAAACGTTGCAGTACCGCAATGATGCCTGCAGGTATCGCACACCGTCACCGGTGTGGCCCTGCCGGGAGTAGCAAGTGATGCTGTAGTCCCGGGCCGCCGGCATCTTGGCGTTGTGGTAGTGGGTCCCCCGCACGCATGTCGGCGTGGCGGCGAGGGCGTCCGTGGCGGGGAGGACAACCACCGTTGCCAGCCCGATCACTGCGGCAGCCGCCCAGCGCACGAACCGTCCTTTGATCATATTGGTCCCCTGTTCACGTGCGGATCACCATGTTTGTACGCTTTGAGCCATAAGGCGGGCATTCGCGTGGATTGGGGAGTGTATCCGACAGTTGGCGACTTCGCCCAGCGTCGGGATATCCCACGGCATCGGCCAGTTCCGGGCCGGACCGTGGGCCGGACCGTGGGCTGGGCCGCATCAGGCCGGGCCGGACGGCGCCGTACCGGGCGGCG
>JARRQM010000042.1:0-8129 GCA_037381765.1 Kineosporiaceae bacterium | reverse complement strand
GCCGACCAGACCGACCTCGACGTCGAGGCTCTTCGGGGCCTCACGGACCAGGTTCGGTTCCGGCAGGTAGCAGTGCCCGGCGTCGGCGGCCTGCGACAGGGTGTACTGCAGGCCGGCCTTGATCCGCTCCGGGCTGTCCGGCGGGATGCCGATCGCTTGCGCGATGGTGTCCGCGGTCTTGAACCCGATCCCCCACACGTCGGAGGCCAGCCGGTACGGTTCGGTGCGGACCACCTCGATCGAGGCGTCCGCGTACTTCTGGTAGATCCGCACCGCCAGGGACGTGGATACGCCGACCCCGGTCAGGAACACCATCACCTCTTTGATGGCCTTCTGCTCCGCCCAGGCTTCGGTGATCCGCTGGCTCCGTTTCGGGCCGAGACCGTGCACCTCGACGAGCCGGTCCGGGTCCTCCTCGATGATCTGCAGGATGTCCACCCCGAAGTGGTCGACCATCCGTTCGGCCATGGTCGGGCCGATGCCCTTGATCAGCCCGGAACCGAGGTAGCGGCGGACGCCCTGGACGGTGGCGGGCAACACCGTGGTGTAGGACTCGACGACGAACTGTCGGCCGAACTTCGGGTGCGCCCCCCACCGGCCGACCAGCCGCAGGCTCTCCCCCATCTGGGCGCCGAGCAGCGGGCCGACCACGGTCAGCAGGTCCGGGCCGGTCCGTTCGGTGGACACTCGGGCCACCGTGTACCCGGTGTCCTCATTGGCGTAGGTGACCCGTTCCAGCACTGCTTCCAGCACGACCGGTTGCCGGGCCGGCTGCCGGTCGTGCTGGACGGGGGAGGACGTTCCGGGCACGGCGCCCATTCTGGCCCCCGGCCCCGACAGTGCCGGGGCACCAGCTGCCCGGTGCCGGCGCGGCCTCCACCTCCGCCATGCCGCATCCGCCGCCCCGCACCCGCACCTGCCGTGCCGCCTCGGCTGCGTCGCGCCGCATCCGCCGCACCGCCCCGCCCCCCGCCTTCGGCCCCCACACCCGCCGCGCGGTATCAGCGGCCCTACGTGCCGCTACCGCGGCAGGTGCCGGGCCAGGCCGGTGCGGACCGCGTCGATGAGCCGGGGCCGCAGTTCGGTGGGGGTGATCACGGCGTCCACCGACCCGACCCGGACGGCCCGTTCGATGGAGTGCACGGTGTCGAACTCGTTCGCCACCTCACCGAGTTTCTCCGACCGGACGGCGGTGCGCAGGTCGGTGAGTTCGGCGCGCAGCCGGACACGTTCCAGGTCGTCGGCTTCCGCGAGGCGACGTTCCAGGGCCTTCAGCCGGGGGTCGGCGGTGGTCCGCTGGTCCACTTCGCGGGTGAACACGACCCCGGCCGCCGGGGCCCCGCCGATCACCGAGGCATAGGAGCCCTCCACGGCGAGGACCTGCATGTTGTCGTGCAGGGTTTTGGAGAACACGACGAATGCGCCGCCGTGGTAGCGGGAGACGACACAGAAGACGATCGGCCCGTCGAAGTTCACCACGGCGCGGCCGATCTCCGCGCCGTACTCCAGTTGGAGCATGCGCATGGACTCCGGGGAACCGTCGAATCCGGACAGGTTCGCGATGACGACGAGCGGCCGGCTGCCGGAGGCGGCGTTGATGGCCCGGGCGGTCTTCTTCGACGAGCGTGGGAACAGGGTGCCCGCGGTCCAGGTGTCCGGGCCGTCGCTGGGCGGGAAGCCGCGCCGCGGGATGGGCCGGGACTCCACCCCGAGCAGGCCCACCGGCTGACCGCCGAGGTGCGCGTCGAGAACGACAGCGGTTTCCGCCTCGGCCATCCCGGCCCACCGCTCCAGGGTGGGGTGGTCGGCGTCGGCGACGGCGCGCATCAGGGTACGGATGTCGAAGGGTTTCTTCCGTTCCGGGTTGGTCACCGGGGAGAAGATGTCGCCGACGGTCCGGAAGTCGCTGTCCGGGGTCTCCTGCGGATAGGCGCAGACGTCCCGGTCGAGGGGGTCGGTCGTCGGCACGGCCCGGGCGAGGTGCTCCCCGGGGGCGACATAGGCGTGTTCGTAGTGGGCGAAGAGCATGTCGACGGCGGTGGCCAGGTCCGGCGCCCAGTACTGGGCCTGCCCGTTCGGGCCCATCACCCGGTCGTAGCCGCCGATCCCGAAGTTGTCCTCCGCGGACACCCCGCCGGAGTAGTCCAGGGACGTCTTCCCGGTGAGCACCATGGCGCTGTCCGGGGTCATCACCAGGATGCCCTTGGTGTGCATGAGCATCGTTGCCTCGGCGTTCCAGTACGGCTGGGCGCCGACGTTGATCCCGGTGACGACGACGTTGATCTCGCCGCCGGCCTGGGTGAAGGTGATGATCCGGCGCAGCGCGCGGGCCACCCAGTCCATGTTCTCGGTGCCGTTCTGCATGGAGATCCGGGCCCCGGAGGACAGGGCGAACCACTCCACCGGCACGCCCAACTGTTCGGCGAGGTCGAGGGCCGCGACGATCCGGGTGCATTCCGGTTCGGATACCGCGCCGAGCGACTTCGTCGGGTCGCCGAGCAGCACGACCCGGGTCATCCCCTCCGGGTGCCGGGCGGTCGGGGTCCGGGCCACACCGGCCACGATCCCGGACCGGTTGCCGCCGAGCGGGCGGTCCACAGGGACCAGCCGGCCGTCGGCGTCGAGGTCGTACTCGGTGAGGTCGCCGCCTTCCCGGGAGAGCATGCCGAACAGTTCGTACGGGTACACCGTGCCGCGCTGCCGGGACCGCACGACCTTCTGCGCGTAGTCGTCCAGCGGTGTCAACCGGTCCGTCGGCGGCCCGGTCACCGAGGTGAGCACGCCGCTGCCCTGCTTGTAGGAGAACCGGGCGGCGACGGCGACCGGCGGGCCGTCCGGGCGGGCGATCCGGCCCTGGGCGACGACTTCCTGCAGGCCGGCGCCTCGGGTGATCGGGGCGAGCATCTTGCGCAGGGCGGTCACCTCGGCGATCGGGGCGTCGATCACCGGCCAGATGTACAGCCACACGTGGTTGGAGTTGAGCCGCTTGCCGGGGAGGGCGTTGCGGGCCTTGCGGATCGCGTCCATACATCCGGCGATCGCCCGTTCCACCTGCGGCAGGGAACTGATCTGCCCGTTCGCGTCGCGGACGAAGGACAGTTCGCGGATCTGGGCGAGGGCGACGAGCCGGACGTCCGCCTCGTTCTCCGGGGCGACGCACCGGTAGAGCAGGACCTCCTCATCGGATTCCAGCCGGGTGATCCGGAAGTCCTTCAGCCGCCACAGGTTGAGACGTCGCCCGACCATCGGATGCATGCCGCGGACCAGTTTGTCCTCGACGACGGTGCCGTCCGGTCCGGGCCGGAAGGTGAACTGTTGCAGCTGGTCGCCGTCCCCGCCGCTGACCGCGACGGCGACCCGGCGGGCCCGGTGCGCGAAGTCGAGACCGGAGAACACCTCCAGCAGCCGGGCCAAGGATTCCTCCGCCGACGCCGGGGCCTGCTCCCAGGCGAGGTAGAGGTCGACGACCCCGTGATGCCCGTCGGGTGCGCCGGCGAGCGCGGACTCGATCACGGTGGCCGCGGCGGGCAGGTCGTCCATCGAGGCGAGGGTGCTCACCAGGTGCCGCGGCACGTCGTCGAGGGTGTAGTTGGCGGTGACCAGGGGCCTCCCGTCCCGGGTGGTCGACTGCAGGTCGTGCAGCGTGTACTCGTGGTAGTGCCGGCGGGCCAGTACTTCGAGCAGCGGTTCCTGCTCGGGCAGGTCACCGGCGATCCGTTCGGCGAGGAACCGGACGACCGGTTCGGGGCTGGCCACGAGCGACTCGATGCGGGCTTCGTAGTCCGGGGCTTCCGGGTGGGCGGCGAGGTAGCGCAGCTGTTCCCGGACGGTCGTGTACGCGGCGTTCCGGGTGGTCTCCACGACGGGGGCCTCGAACCACCGGTACCGGACGCTGCGGGCCAGGTCGCCGATCACCGGGTAGCGCAGCTGGGTGGCGAGGACGAGCCGGTCGAGCACCTCGTAGGCGCGCTGGGCCAGCGCCGACCGCGGCGGCGGGCCGGTCAGCCAGCGTTCCAGTAGTGCGGCGACCGCGGGTAGTTGCGCCGGTGCCTGCTGCTGGGACAGGAACAACCGGAAGACCGCTTCCTCCAGGGCGGGGGTGCGGTCCAGTCCGGTGAGGTCGTAGTGGGCGAGGGTGCGGGACAGCCGGCCGGTGAAGGCCTGCGGCAGGTGTTCCCGTTCGACGTCGAGGGAATGCAGGTAGACGTGGAAGAACTCGCGGGGGCTGTGCACCCGGTCGTCGCCGGACTCCTCGGCCAACGGCCGGTTCCGGGTGAGTTCGCAGACGTCGGCGAAGACGGTGAGCACCCCGAGCTCGGCGCGGACCAGGGCCGCATCATGTTCCGGGAGGGCCCGGCAGGCCTGCTGGTACTGGCCGACGAAGCGGCGCACCTCCTCCGGTTGCACGTCGTAGCCGAGGATGAGGCTGCGCAGGCCGGTGAGGCTGCGCAGGGCCCGGCCGCCCGGGTCGCCGACCGCGACCGGTTCGGGCAGGTCCAGGGCCTGCGGCGGGACCGACCCCGGCCCGTCCGCCCCCGGCCCGTGCGGGCCCGATCCGTGCCGGCCCGACCTGTGCGGGCCGGGGTCCGGGCCGTCACCCGCGTCACTATCGACGCCTTCCAGCCGGAGCAGTGGTTGACCGGCCTCGACCTGGTCGTTCGGTGCGACGAGCAGGTCCCGCAGCCGTCCGGCGAACGGCGCCGTGACGACCGTCTCCATCTTCATGCTTTCCAGTACGGCGACCGGCGCCCCCGCAGCGACGTCCTGGCCGGGGGCCACCGGCAGAGCGACCACGAGGGCCGGGGCCGGCGCCCGGACGACCCCGCCCTCGTCCTGGGTGATCCGGTGCACGGTGCCGTCGACCTCGACGAGGTGGGCCGCCGCGTGGGTGGCGGTGACGACCCGGAACACCCGGTCCTCCACGGTGAGCCGGGCGGCGTACTCGCCGAGCTGTTCCCGTTCCAGTCGGACGTGCGCGCCGTCGACGCCGACCCGGTAGTGCGCGGGCCCGGTCCGGGCGACCTCGACGTGGTGCCGGGTGCCGCGCAACTTCAGATCGAATCCCCGGCCGACCTCGTGCCGGGCCTGCGGTCGGCCGCCGTGCGCGGTCTGCAGGAACCGCAGTCGTTCCAGGGCCTCTTCCGCCTCGTAGGCGTCGATCCCGGCGGCGACCAGGGCGATCCCCGCGTTGCGGTGGTCGGCGAGCCCGCCGGTGGTGGTCGCCCGGTCGATCCACCCGGTGTCGGCGCTGCCGTCGAGGATGTCGGCCTGGTTGAGCAGCCCGAGCAGGAACGCCTTGTTCGTGGTGCCCCCCTCGACGATGACGGTCGTGTCGGTGAGCGCCCGGCGCAACCGGGCCAGGGCTTCACCCCGGGTGCTGCCGTACCCGATGATTTTGGCGATCATCGAGTCGAACTCGGCGGGGATCACATCCCCTTCGGCGACCCCGGTGTCCACCCGGACCCCGGGCCCGACCGGCAGCCGGAGCAGGGCGATCCGGCCGGGGGCCGGGGCGAAATCCCGGTCCGGGTCCTCGGCGTTGAGTCGGGCCTCGACGGCGTACCCGGTTTCCGCGGGGACCCGCTCCGGCAGCGGTTCCCCGGCGGCGATCAGCAGTTGCAGCCGGACCAGGTCGGTTCCGGTGGCGAGTTCGGTGACCGGGTGCTCCACCTGGAGCCGGGTGTTCACTTCGAGGAAGGCGAAGCTGCGGTCCCCGGGGGAGAAGAGGAACTCCGCGGTGCCCGCACCCCGGTAGCCGACGGCGAGCGCGAGCCGCACCGCGGCGGCCTTGATCTGTTCGGCCTCCTCGGCGCGCAGGGCGGGGGAGGCCGACTCCTCGATCACTTTCTGGTTGCGCCGCTGCACCGAACAGTCCCGGACGCCGAGCGCCCAGGCACCGCCCAGCCCGTCGGCGATGAGCTGCACCTCGACATGTCGGGCCCCGGTGACCAGCCGTTCCAGGAATACGACGTCGCTGCCGAAGGCGCGGGCCGCTTCGGCTCGGGTCCGGTCGAACACGGCGGACAGTTCCGCCTCGGAGGTGACCACCCGGATGCCGCGGCCCCCGCCGCCCGCGGCGGCCTTGAGCATCAGCGGGTAGCCGATCCGGGCGGCGTGTTCGTGGGCGGCAGCGAGATCCGGGACCGGGCCGTCGCTCCACGCCGCCACCGGGACGTCGGCTTCCTCGGCGAGCCGTTTCGCGCCGATCTTGTCCCCGAGGGCCCGCATGGCCTGCGGGCTCGGACCGACGAAGGTCACCCCGAGGCGCTCGCACAGTTCGGCGAACGCCGGGTCCTCGGCGACGAACCCCCACCCCACCCAGGCCGTATCCGCGCCGGTGTCGCGCAGCGCCCGGCCGAGCAGGTCGAGGTCGAGGTACGGGCGGGCCGAGGCGGGCCCGAGGTTGTACGCGGCGTCGGCCTCCCGGACGAACATCGCCTGCCGTTCCCCGTCGGTGTGCAGGGCGACGGTCGTGATCTCGTGACCGTCCTCGGCGTTCAGCTCGCGTACGGCGTGGATGAGCCGCATCGCCGCCTCGCCACGGTTGACGATCGCGACCCGCCGCTTGATCCCCACGGAAACCTCCGCCTGTCGTTCCGGCCGGTGCCCTCCTGCGGGCGCACCGGCGCCGCCTCCGGCAGGCACACCCTAGGTGTGACTGCGCAGGAGGCCTATCTTCCGGTGCCCCGGGCGGCTCCGGTCCCCGGGCCCGGCGCCGCCGGACCGGGCGGCCCAGAACCGGACATGTGGGGGGAACCGGGTGTCCTCGGGCCGCCGGGGGTGCCCGGACCGGCGGGAGTGCCGGGGCCGGCGGGTGCCCCGGGGGTTCCTGGACTTCCGGGGGTTCCGGGGGTTCCCCCGGTGGCGGTCCCGCCGGCTTGGGCGGCCTCGTCGAGCCGGGCGATCGCTGCGGCCACCCGCCGGGCCCGGGCCTGTTCCACCTGGTAGCCGCGGATCAGACGGTCCAGCCAGATCGCGCCGAGGGCTCCCGCGGCCGCGACGACACCGCCCCGGAACAGGGCTGCCTCGATGGTCATCTCACCGGCCCGGAGCAGCGGCCACAGCGCGGGGGCGCTGACCGCGGCCCCGAGCAAGAAGCCGTTGCCCGCGGCGCTCATTCCGCGGGGCTGGCCGCTTCCAGCTGGGCGCACAGCACCGCAGCCCAGGTGATCCGGTCGATGGGGATCCCGTCGAGGCGGACCACGGGCACGCCGAGCTGGAGGGGGGCGGCGTTCCTCGGTGAGCTGGCCGCATTGTCCACGGCGATCGCGTCGACCTGGCCGAGGGCGTCCAACCAGCGCTGCGACTCCTCGAACGGCAGGGACGCGTCGATGACGGCGACGACCGCGTCCGCGCCGATCGCCTGGAGGGTTTCGGTCACCGCCTCATCGCAGTCGTAGCCGCTGGTCTCCACGGCGGCGACGCACACGCCGAGCCGGTGCGAGCGGGCGATGGCCGCTCCACGTCCGCGCCGGTCCCGGGGGATCACGACGACCGGCCGGGGGCGGTCGTCGAGGTGCAGGTCGAGGGCGGTGCGGTGGGCTTCCAACTGGACCGGTCCGGACGGCCCGACGACGGCGACGACCGGGAGGTCGGCGTCGAGTTCGACATCGGGCATCCGGTCGAGCATCCGGACGACGGCGGCGAACCGGTCCCCGCCGCGCAGGCCCCGGGTCCACGCGGTGGGCACTCCGAGGTCGCGTAGGGTGCGCCGGTCCGCGGCGAGCCGGGTGTTGCTGCGCTGCGGGCGGTCGCCGTCCCGGCCGGTGTCCTGGTCGGTGCCGCGGCCTGCGCCCCGGGCCTCACCGTCCCGGGCGATGTCCCGGGCTGGGGCGGCTGCGGCCCCACCGTCCTGGTCGGCGTCTCGGGTCCGTGTCACGGACCGGCGCGGTGCGGGGACGGGGAGGGCACCGGAGGCCGGCACGGGTGCGGGGGTCGCCGTTCCGGCGGTGGCGTGCGGGCCACTCCATGCGCCGTGCTGCTCGGGGTAGCTCTGTGCGGGGTAGCTCTGTGCGGGGTAGTCCTGGGTGGGGGTGGCCTGCACCGGGTAGTCCGGTGTGGGGTAGTCCGGTGTGGGGTAGTTCTGCGCCGGGTAGGTCTGTCCCGGGTAGGTCTGCCCGGGGTATCCC
>JARRQM010000041.1:0-8218 GCA_037381765.1 Kineosporiaceae bacterium | reverse complement strand
GTCCGAGGACTCCGGGGACCGGGGGTTCGAGGCGGGTGCGGACGAAGGAGCGGCGACGTCCCGAGGGACGCCGCCGCCCATCACGACATGTCGGTTACCAGGCACGCACCTGTGGTCGTCGGGTCGGGTCGAGCCCGCCACAACGGGTCCTTACGAGGACTGCTCGCGTGTGGGTGCCGCCATGTCGTGCGGTCCAGGCCGAGGCCCGGCCGACACCTCCAGTGAACCCCCCGCCGGGGCCGGAGGGAAGACCTCGAAAGGAGGAATTCTTCCCGGTCGCCCGCCTCCGGACGCCCGTCTCCGGATGCCCGCCTCCGGACGGGGTCAGGAGGCGGGACGTTCCCGGCGGCGGCTCGCGTACCAGACGAGGCCGGCCGTCGCCGCTCCGACGCCGAGGGCGACGGCGACCGTCGGCGGGTGCGGTGCCGGCACCCGGGGCATCCGGTCGCGCAGCCGGACCGGGTGGTGGAAGTCGAGTACCGGCCAGTCCCGGGCGGCCGCCTCCCGGCGTAGCCCCTTGTCCGGGTTCACCGCGGTCGGGTGCCCGACCTCCAGCAGCATGGGCAGGTCGGTGACGGAGTCGCTGTATGCGTAGCTGTCGAGCAGTGCGTAGCCCTGGTCCTCGGCGAGCCGGCGGATGGCCTCGGCCTTGTGCGGTCCGTAGGCGTAGTAGGCGATGTCACCGGTGTACCGGCCGTCCTCGACGACGAGCCTGGTCGCGACGACGTGGTCGGCCCCGAGCATGGACCCGATCGGTTCGACCACCTCCGCGCCGCTCGCCGAGACGATGACGACGTCGCGTCCGGCCGCGTGATGTTCCTCGATGAGCGCGCTGGCCTCCCGGTAGATCACCGGGGAGATCAGGGCTTCGAGGGTTTCCGCGACGATGTCGCGGACCTGCTGGACGTCCCAGCCGGCGACCATCTTCGACAGGTACTCGCGCATCCGCTCCATCTGGTCGTGGTCGGCGCCACCGGCCATGAACAGGAAGTGCGCGTAGGCACTGCGTAGCACCGCCCGGCGGGTGATCAGTCCACCGGCGTAGAACGGGCGCGAGAAAGCCAAGGTGCTCGACCGGGCGATGATCGTCTTGTCCAGGTCGAAAAAGGCCGCGCTGCGCTGGCCTACCGAACCGTTCACCCGTTCAGCATAGGTGCCGGGGCTGACTGCGTCCCGAGGTCCGGGTGGACCCGTGGACCCGTGACGGCTGAGCGGACCGCAAGCCCCGCGGACCCCGTGGCGGCTGCCCGGACGCCAGGACCCGTGGCCTTCCGGGCCCTCCCGGGTCAGGACGCTCGGGGAGGGCCCGGAAGGGGGCTCCGAAATTCGAAGAATAGCCCAGTTGAGGGAACGAAATCGGTCGAATCCGACAGATCAGGTGCGTTCTGCGCAGGTGTGGTGGTCGTGTAGTTGCGGTCACGGCCTGTGGGGTACACACTTACGGCGCCGGCTTCAATGCCGTGCCGCCAGGTCCGACTCCTCCCCCCCGAGCCGGACCGGCATGGACGGCCCCCGCTCCCCCCCAGCGGGGGCCGTCACCTTTTGCGGCACCTCCCTTGAGCGGCCAGGACGGACCCGTCCCCAGCCGCTCCTTTCGTCCCAACGTCCACAGATCCCCTGCGGGACCCCTCAACATCCGGGAGGTCGGTCAGGGTCGGAGCAGATCCGGTGTCCCCGACGGGTGCCGGAGCGTTCCTACCGCCGCTCACCGGAGGTCGTCGTGCCATCCGTCGCGTCCGTTCCCGTCCCGGTCTCCCCGACCGAGCCCGTGGTGCTCGCCGTCACCGACGATCCGGATCTGCTCGACCGGTTGACCGGGCTCGCCGCGACAGCCGGGGTGTCGCTCGGGCACTTGTCCGTCCCGGGGCCTGGGTGGCCCCCACCGGAGCAGGTTCGGCTCGTCCTCGCCGGGGCCGACGCCGACCTGCCGGCCCAACGGCGTCCGGGGATCGTCCTGGTCAGTGCCGGGGAACCGCCGGTCCAGGTCTGGCGTACGGCCGTCGCGGTGGGGGCGGAACGGGTCGCCGTCCTTCCCGAGGCGGAGCCGTGGCTGCTGGAACGCCTCCTCGACGCCGCTGACCGATCCCCGCACGCGCCGATACTCGGAGTGGTGGGCGGACGGGGTGGTGCGGGGGCGAGCACCGTCGCCGTCGCCGTCGCCGCAACGGCGGCCCGGGACAGGGCCCGGACCCTTCTGGTGGATGCGGATCCCTACGGCGGCGGTCTCGACCTGCTCGTCGGGCTGGAACAGGAGGCCGGACTGCGTTGGCCCGACCTCACCGGCGCCCGGGGACGGCTGCAACCCGGTGTTCTCGCCGCGACCTTGCCGGAGGCGGACGGCCTCTGGGTGCTGTCCTGCGACCGGGACCTACCCGGTCCCCGCCCGGTTACCGCAGGGGCCACCGAACGTCCGGATGGCCTGCCCGCCTTCCCACCCGGCCACGGGGGGCTCCCGGCCGCCGCCGTCGACGCGGTGCTGCGGGCCGGGGCCCGGGAGTTCGACCTCGTCGTTGTCGACCTGCCACGGGTGCCCGACCCTGCCGCGCTTACCGCGGCCGGCGCCTGCCGGACCGTGCTCCTCATCGTCCCCGCGGAAGTACGGGCGACCGCAGCTGCCGGCCGTGTCATCTCCCAGCTCGACCGGGTGGCCCCAGACCAGCAACTCGTCGTCCGGGGGCCCGCCCCGACCGGATTGGCCGCGGATTCCGTGGCCGACGCGCTCGGGCTTCCCCTGTTCGGCGAAGTGCGTACCGAATCTGCTGTGGCCGCGGCCCTCGACCGGGGCGAACCCGTCCCCCGGCCCCGTGGGTCCCTTGGCGGTCTCGCCCGTCGCCTCCTCGCTCACCTGGACCTCGAATGAACGAGTCACGCCCGGGCCCGGCCCGGTTCCAGCCGGTTCCCGGCGCCCTCGTCGTGGATGTGCGTTCCCGGGTCGCCTCAGCGGCCCGTAGGGCATCCTCCTCCGCCCGGGAACGCGACCGTGAGCCCGTGCCCGAGGACCGTCCCGGCATCGTCGGGGCCGGTCTCGTGGGGGCGGGTTTCGCCGGACACGTCGGGGCCGCCACCCTCGCCTCCGGCCGGGTCCTCGGGGTTCGCGATCTGCATCGGACCGTCACCGAGGTTCGTGAGCACACCTCCGGACTCGGGCCGTTGCGCGCTCTCACCGACGATCCGACGGTGACCGATGTGCTCGTCAACGGTGGCGGAGAGGTTTGGGTCGACCGGGGTGGAGGGCCGGAACGCGCACCCGTCGACGTCGGGGGTGAACCTGAGGTCAGGGCCCTCGCCGTGCGGCTGGCCGGAGCCGCCGGGCGCCGCCTCGACGAGGCGCGGCCCTGGGTCGACGCCCGGCTGCCCGGCGGTATCCGGCTCCACGCCGTCGTCCCGCCGCTCGCACCCGAGGGCACCCACCTCAGTTTGCGGATACTCCGAGAACGAGGCCCCGACTTCGACGCCATGATCGACGACGGCACCGTGCTCCCGCCGTGGCGGGACGTACTCCGCGCCCTCATCAGCTCCCGTGCCGCCTTCCTCATCACCGGCGGGACCGGAGCGGGGAAGACGACGCTGCTGTCCGCCCTGCTCGGCGAGGTCTCCCCGGACCAGCGGATCGTCCTCGTCGAGGACGTGGGGGAGCTGAGGCCACAGCATCCGCATGTGGTCCGGCTGGAAGCCCGACACGCCAACGTCGAGGGGCGTGGTGAGGTCGGCCTGGACGAGCTCGTCCGCCTCGCCCTACGGATGCGCCCGGACCGCCTGGTGGTCGGCGAATGCCGGGGCGGGGAGGTCCGTGACCTTCTCTCCGCGATGAACACCGGACATGAGGGCGGATGCGGCACCCTGCACGCGAATTCCCCGGCCGAGGTTCCCGCCCGACTCATCGCGCTCGGGGCCCTTGCCGGGCTCGCCCCGGAGGCGGTCCGGGTCCAAGCCGCCGCAGCCCTCGATGCCGTCGTACACCTGCGGCGGGCCCCGGACGGCCGGCGCCGGGTCGTCGAACTCGCCGCCGTCACCAGTACCGGCACCGACGGCCTTCGCGTGCTCACGGCACTGAGCCGGGGTGCCCCCTCTCGAAGCGAGTCCGGGGCCCTGATCGGGCCGGGGTGGCCGGTTCTCGCAGCCCGGCTCGGACTCCCGGGCCCGGAAGGACAGCCATGACCGCACACACGCTCGTCCCGGCCCTGCTCATCGGGTTCGCCGTGCTGTTGTTCCGCCGGGAACCACCGGCCGGACGGCTCCGGCGGTTACGAGGAGCGCCGGGGCTTCGACAGGTGCCAGGGCTTCTCGGGGTACCGGGGCTTCGAGGAACGTGGAGGGTACGGGAGGCGTGGAGGGTGCGGGGGCTGCGGCGACAGGCTCCAACCGAGGGAAGCACCGGAACCCGGACCGCAAGGCGTCCGATGCTGATGCGGCGCGAGCGGTTCCCGACCGAATCACTAGACGTCGCCGGACTCGCCGAACGGGTGGCCGCGCTCACCCGGGCCGGGCTACCCCCGGCCCGGGTCTGGGACCTTCTCGCCGCCACGACCGGTCCGGCACAACTGGTCTGCGCCGAGGTCGCCGCGCACCTGTCCGCCGGGGGCTCCACAGGTGCGGCACTGCGCGCCGTTCCCGGACCCCCCGCGCTGCGCTGGCTGTCCGTGGCCCAGGACGGCGCCGAACGAGCCGGGGCGCCCCTGGCGGACGTCCTCGACGGTTTCGCCGACGCCCTGCGGGAGGAGGAACAGGCGGCCGCGGAACGGGAAACCGCTCTCGCCGGTCCCCGAGCTACCGCCACCGTGCTCGCGGCGTTACCCCTCGCCGGGCTCGGACTCGGCTACCTGCTCGGGGCCAACCCCCTCGGCGCGCTTCTCGGCACCGGGCCGGGACGGGTCTGCCTCGTTGCCGGGACCGGTCTCTGGCTGACCGGGAGATCCTGGACACGGGCCCTCATCCGGCGGGCCGAACGGGCGGGACAACCATGACACCGGCGTGGTACCTCGTCCCACCGGCCCTCGCCGTTGCCGTCCTGCTCTGGCCCACCGGTTCCGCGGGGAAACGGCTCGACCGCGTACTCCTTCCACGGCCCCGGGGAAGTCCCGAGGCCACGGTCCCGGAGACATCGGTTCCCCGCGCCCTCGTCCTCGACCTCGTCGCCGCCGTCCTCGACGGAGGGGCCGCCCCGGCGGTCGCGGTCGCCCTCATCGCCGACAGCCTCGACGCGGTCGCCGACCCTGCTGCCGACTTCCTGCGCCAGCTGTCCGGATTGGGCTCAGCCGGCAGACCGTCCGGGACGCCAGACGAGGTCTCCGGAGTATCCGGGGGGACTCCCGATACGTCCGGTGGGGCCTTCGACGACTGGTCCGTGCTGGCCGAAGCCCTGTCCCTCGCCCAGCGAACCGGGATCGCCCCCGCCGGACTCGTCCGTTCCGCGGCACGTCAGGAACGCCACCGTCTCGGTACCGCCAGGGCCCTCGCCGCCCGACGGCTGGCCGTTCACGTCGTCATTCCCACGGCGGCCTGCCTGCTCCCCGCATTCGTCCTGTTCACGATCGTCCCCCTGATCCTGGACCTGCTGACCGGTCTGTGAACGTCCTGCGGACCCCGCAACCCCGCGCGAAAGCGGCCGAGTCCGCCCACGACGGGAAGGTCCCCCAGCACCGGACTCCCCGTCCTTGCCCACCGCTACGGCTGAGCCCGCGTTCGCTACCGGACAGACGCTCCGCCGCCCGGTACGCCGGACCGCAGCGGATCCCCTGGTGCATCAGCCGCTTCGGTCCCGCCGCTCCGCTTCCGTCCCCAGCCGGCTCCGGTCCCGCCGCTCCGGTTCCGTCCCCAGCTGGCTCCGGAGTCCCACCATCCACAGTTGTGCCAGCTCCCCTCCCCTCGGACTCGCCGTAGGGCGAAGGTCGGAATATCCGAGCGCGGCCACTTCCCGGCCGTCCGATCCAGCGAGGAGTTCCGATGACCGTCCCCACTGATTCCGTCCCCACTGACTCTGTCCCCACGGATCCGGTCCCCACGGACTCGGTCTCCACGGGTCCGGTCCCCACGGATCCGGTCCGAGCCGGTTCGCTGATCGGGGAGTCCCGGCCCGGTGTCCCGCCTGCAGCGGCGGTTCCGTTGGCGGGCCGCCACGCAGCAAAGCTGAACGAACTCGGGATGGCCACCGCCGAGTACGCCGTCGCCACGCTGGCGGCCACGGGGTTCGCCGGGCTGCTCCTCGTGCTGCTTCGCAGCGGTGAGGTTCGTGGTCTGCTGCGCGGGATCATCGAACGGGCCCTGGGGGCGTACTGATGGCCCGGACGCGGGAGCCGGGTTCCGGCAGTGATCGTGGGACGGTGACCGCCGAACTCGCGGTCGCCCTCCCCTCGATGACCCTGCTGCTCGCCCTTGTCCTCGCGGTGGGGAGCGTCGTCGTCGGGCAGGTGCGGTGCTTGGATGCGGCACGTGCCGGAGCCCGGGCTGCCGCACGCGGTGAGGCCGCCGGTGAGGTGTCCGCGGTGGCGCTCCGGGTCGCTCCCGAAGGCGCGACCGTGACCATGAACCGGTCCGGCGACGAGGTCGTCGTCGACGTCGTGGCATCGCTCGACACGGTCCTCCCCGGGGTCCGGTTCACGGCACGTTCTCGGGCTACCGCAGAGGTCGAGCGGACGTGACCAGGTCCGAACGGGGCAGCGGCACGGTACTCATGGTGTCCGTGCTGGCGGTCGCCGGGGTTCTCGCGGCGGCGACCCTCCTGCTCGGCCGAGCGGTGCTGGCCCGGCACCGAGCCGAGACGGCTGCCGATCTGGCTGCGCTCGCCGCCGCCGGTACCTGGCCCGTTCCTTCCTGCACGCGGGCAAGCAAGATCGCCGCAGCCAACGGGGCCCGCCTGCGCGACTGCGTTCCTGGAGAGAACGGCGAGGTCACCGTCGAGGTGTCGGTTGATGTGTCGATCCTCGGGCTGGGCCCGGGGCGGGCCCGGGCCCGGGCCGGGCCACCCGACGCGGGTGTTCCGGAGGCGGGTGTTCCGGAGGTGGACGGACCGGACGGGGGCGCGCTGAACGCGGGCGCTCCGGAGACAGGTGGCTCTGGGGTGGGAGTTCCGGAGGTAGGTGGTCCCGTGGTCGGAGTTCCGCTGGCAGGCGGCCCGGATGCGGGCGGGCCGGGGGCAGGAGTCCCCGGCGCGGAGCCGCCCGGACCCGGAATGTGCGAAACCGACGACCTCCCGGGCCCGTTCCTACGGTGCGATTCTCGGGACGGGCCTCCCGTCCGGCTCATCATCAGGGTCCGCTTCGGAGAGCATCGCGTCGAGCAGTCGCAGCGCGGCCTGCTTGTCCAGCGGGTGGTTCCCGTTGCCGCACTTCGGCGACTGCACGCAGGAGGGACATCCCGTCTCGCACCCGCAATCGGCGATTACCGACCGGGTGGCCCGGAGCCAGGTTCCGGCGGCGCGGAAGCCGCGTTCGGCGAAGCCCGCACCGCCCGGATACCCGTCATGGACGAAAACCGTGGGTTGCCCGGTGTCCGGGTGAAGGGCTGTCGACAACCCCCCGACATCCCAGCGGTCACAGGTGGCGATGAGCGGAAGCAGCCCGATCGCCGCATGTTCGGCGGCGTGAGCCGCCCCGGGGATCTCCGGTGCTGTCACCTCGAACGAGGCGAGGACCTCCTCGGGTACGGTCCACCAGGTGGCGACCGTACGCAGCGAGCGTGGCGGGAGGCCCAGCCGTTCCTCGGTGAGTACCCGCCCGGACAGGACCTCGCGCAGCTGGTACGACGTCACCTGCGTGGTCACCTGAACGTGGCCGAGATGTACCCTCGCCGCCCCCCAGATCCTGCTGCGGTGTGTGGCGAGTACCCGCACTTCGCTGGTCTCCCGGGCCTGGGTGTACGTGTCTCCGGAAGTCGGCTCGACCAAGGCGGTGCCGCCGTCCAGGTCGAGTTCCCGGACCAGCCACGCCGCACCCCGGTGCAGGTACACCGCCCCCTCATGCACGGTGCGGTGCGCCGCACCCGTTTCGACCGTGCCGATCACCCGGCCCGTACTCGCCTCCACGATGCGCACCGTGCCCCCGTCGGTTCCCCGCAGGTTCACCAGGTCACCGGCTCTGTCCGGGCGGGTCCAGTACCACCCGGACGGTCGCCGACGCAGCGCGCCCCGGGCCACCAAGGTGTCGAGCAGCATCCCGGTGGTCGAACCGAACAGCGGCAGGTCGGGCTCGGTGAGCGGCAGCTCCGCTGCGGCGGCCACGAG
>JARRQM010000040.1:0-8248 GCA_037381765.1 Kineosporiaceae bacterium | reverse complement strand
CCGGGACCCGGCGCGGGACCCGGTGCGGGTTCGGGTCCCGGTGCGGGGGCCGGCGTTGGGGTGGGTGCGGGGGCGGGCGTCGGATCCGGCGCGGCGGCCGATCCTGCGCCCGGAAGGATCGTCAGTGCCCCCGGACGCATGACGGGAGACTCCGCTGCGTGCGTGACCGGCTCGGGTCGGGCCCGGCCCCGGGCGAGCATGACCGCCAACGGATCCTGCACCGGCGGTGGACGACGGTTCCCGGAACGTCGAAGGAAACCGCGACGGTCCGTCCCACTGCGACGGTCCGTCGGGTTGACGGTCGCCGGGAACGCCACGGCCCCGGCTGCTGTCGGTGCGGGTCGGGGGGGCGCCGGCGCGGGCCGGTCTGAGGGCAGGGCAGGTTGGCCCGGGGGCGGGACGGCGCCGGAAGGGGGCGCGGCGGGTGCTTCGGCCCGGCGGCGGGCCTCCCTCCGTTCGGAGATCCGCCGGTCTCCGGTGCCCCGGTCCTGCGTGCGGCGGTCGGTGCGCCGGACGGACGGGGGCGAGGTGTGCCGTCCCGTTCCGTGACCGTGCTCGGCGGGGCTCCAGGCGGGCAGCGGCCAACTGCCCGCCACCCGGTGGGCGGCGTAGCCGCAGCCGAGTACGACGAGGACGTCGCCGATGCTGAACACGCCGGCCAGCGGCCAGTTCGCGGGTATCGCGAACACGTCGCCGAGGAAAGCCAACTTCGGGTCGGCGACCATCTCGGAGCCGGTGAACCCGTTTCCCGGGGTGATCCCCGCGGCGCGCAGGGCGGCGCTGCTCGCCGGGAGGATCCCGCCGTTGGCGACGATCGCGGTGGCATTGCCCGCCGCTCCGGCGCCGATCAGCGCGAACCCGGGGAGCCGCCGGTTCCGCAGCACGATGGTTCCGACGGCGAGGTAGCCGGCCATCTGCAGGGCCAGCGGCAGCCACCCCGGTCCGGCCGTCGACCACCGGACAGCGACGTGGGCGGCGAGAGCGGGCAGGAGGAGCCACGCACCGCGGAACCGGACCCGGGCGAGCCGTCCCGGCCGACCCCCGAGCAGGAAGGCGCTGATGACGGCGACGACTGTGGCCAGCGGGACGATCATGTCCCCACCCGGCCCGGGGCGGGAACGGTGGGGTGCTGCCGTGGCCCCGGGACCTCCGCCCCCGACCCGGCGCCTGCCCCGGCCTTCGGTCCAGCCCCGGGGGCAGACCCAGCCCCGGCAGCCGGCCCGGTTGCCTCGGCTTGGCCGGGCCACCCGGAGGTCCCGGCGCCGGTCAACCAGGTGCCGAGGGTGTCGGCGGGCATCGGGCGGGCCACGACGTACCCCTGGATGAGGTCGCAGCCGAGGTCGCCGAGGGCACGGTAGGTCGCGGTGTCCTCGACCCCTTCGGCGACGACGGACATGCCGAGGCCGTGTCCCAGCTCGATCGTCGAGCGCACGATGACGGCATTGTTCTCGTCACTGCGCAGGGTGGTCACGAACGACCTATCGACCTTGACCTCGTCGGGCTGGAGTTTCTGCAGGTAGGACAGGGAGGAGTAGCCGGTGCCGAAGTCGTCGATGGACAGCCGGAGGCCGATCTCGCGCAGTTCCCGGAGCACCTGCATGGCCCGACGCGGATCGGCGGATAGCGTCGACTCGGTGACCTCGATGGTGACGGTCTCCGGTGGGACGGCGGTGGTGTGCAGGGCCCGGGCGAACCAGCGGGGCAGGTCGAGGTCGGACAGCAGTCGCGCGGAGATGTTCACCGACAGGCCGACGCGGTGCCCGGCGGCGTGCAGTGCGGCGAGTTCGCGCAGCGAGGTGCGCACCGTCGTCCGGGTCAGGGGGGCGATCAGCCCGGTGCTTTCCGCGAGGGGGATGAACGCGTCGGGGCGGATCGTCCCGTGCACCGGGTGCCGCCAGCGGATCAGGGCCTCGACGGAGGTGACCGCGCCGTCCCGGGTGCGCACCTGGGGCTGGTAGTGCATTTCGAACTGGTCGGTTCCCACGGAGGCGTGCAGGTCGCCGAGCAGGCAGAGGCGTTGCACGGTGTGCTGGTCGCTCTCCGGCCGGTAGCTGCGGATTTCACCCCGGTTGTCCTTCGCGTCGTACAGCGCGATGTCGGCCCGTTGCAGCAGGGTGTCGACGCAACGGGCGTGGTCGGGGCAGACGGCGACGCCGATGCTCCCGGAGGCGCCCAGCCGCAGCCCGTCGACCAGGACGGGGTCGTGCAGCAGCCGGGACATCTGCTCGGCGAGGGTGCGGGCGTCCTCGGTGTCCCGGATCCGCGGGGCGAGGACGGCGAACTCGTCGCCGCCGAGCCGGGCCGTCGTCACGGTGCCCGGTAGGCCGTCGGCGAGCCGTTCGGCGACCCGGCGCAACAGTTCGTCTCCGACCTGGTGGCCGAGGGTGTCGTTGACCTCTTTGAAGTGGTCGAGGTCGAGGAGGAGGACGGCGCTCCGGCCAGGACCGTCCCGGGTGTCCGCGACGGCCTGCTCGGTGCGGAGCCGGAACAGTGTCCGGTTCGGCAGTCCGGTGAGCCCGTCGTACAGGGCGTCGTGCTGGCGGCGGGCCGCGGTCCGGGCGTTGCGCTGCACCCCGGCCAGGGGCAGGGCGAGCAGCGGCAGCATGAGCGGGCTGAAGCCGGCGAGTACGGCGGCGACCGGGGCCAACCCGAGCAGGATCGCCGAGGTGAGGGCTTGCGCTCGGAGGTCGGCGAGGAGCAGCCGGACCGGGTCGAGCCGCCGGTCGACGGCGGTGCCGAGGGCGATCAGGCCGTTGCCGGTGAGCAGGAAGGTCGCTGCGGCGAGCGCTCCCGGGAACAGGTCGTGGGAGGTGAACGGGTCCCCGCCGTCGAGCAGCGGCCGCCCCGAGGCGAGCGCGTAGACCGTGCGGGTCGCCACGAGGGTGAGGATGTGCCGGCTCAAGGTGGCGGCGGCTCGGGCCGGGTCCCGGCGTCGCCACAGGTCGTTGAGGGTGACGGCGAGGGTTTGCGCGAGCAGGACCAGCCCGAGCGGGGCGATGATGACGAGGGACAGGGCGAATGTCGACGAGACGGTGAGGGGTTCGCTGGTGCCGTCCCGGTGCAGGACGACGAGCGGCTGCAGCTCTCCGAGGACGAGCAGGGCGGCCAGGAAGGCCCAGGCCAGGCCAGGCCCGTCGAACCAGCGGGGAGACAGCGGTTGGGCGATGAGGACCGCCCCGAGCAGGGTCAGGGCGAAGGTGAGGATGGTGAGCAGGTAGCCCCTGACCGGGAGGGAACGGGTGGCGTCCGGGGACGTCCCCACCCGTTCCGTCGGGGTCGGGGGCATGGACTCCTCATCTCAGCGCGTGCTTTCGAACTCCGCTGTGACGCGGCTCGGCACCCGGGCGGCGCCTGGCCGCGTTCTCGTCGGTCCCGGTAGCGCCGCTACCGGGACGTCCGGCGGCCTTGCCAGGAACTCGCCCGGCCCCTGCTCACGGTCGACGGAGTTCGACGACACGCTCTCACCGACAGGACGTTCCGGCGCCGGTGAGGACGGATGGCGCCGCGCAGGTGCGCGGTCGCTCAGATGTCGGCGGGCCGTCCGGCGGCCTTGAGCGGTTCCTCCCCGGACCTGCTGGTCTCCTCGTCGTTCCTGGCTCCGGCGGCTGTGGCCCCGGTGGTTGTGGCCTCAGCTGCTGCTGCGGCCTCGGCTGCTGCGGCCTCGGCCCCGGCTTCGGCGGCGGCCTCCGCTTCGGCGGCGGCTTCGTCGTGCCGGGCCTGCAGGCCGGAGACGGTGCGCAGTTTCTCCTCGGGCAGGAACCAGACGATGACGAAGGCCACGGCGAGGACCGCGGCGCCGAGCAGGAACACGAGGTCGATCGACTCGGCGAATCCGATGAGGAACGGGTGGGCCAGCCGGGGGTCGAGATCGCTGATGAAGGAGGAGTCGTTGAGCGCCCCCGCGGTCATCGCGGAGGAGGAGCCGCCGTTCCCCGCGGACGTCAGGGCCTGCAGCACGGGGGCGTTCGCCGGGTCGGCGAGTACCGCGGGATCGTGCAGGGCCGCCTGGAAGTCCGGGGTCGGCACGGCAGCCCGGAACGCGGCGGTGATCTTCTCGCCGACCGTGCTGAACAGGACGGACAGGAAGATCGCGGTGCCGAGGGTGCCGCCCATCTGCCGGAAGAACGTCGCCGAGGAGGTGGCCACCCCCATGTCCTTCGGCGGGACCGCGTTCTGCACGGCGAGCGTGAGCGGCTGCATGTTGAACCCGAGGCCGAGGCCGAACAGGGCCGAATCGAGGTTGATGATCACCATGGCGGTGTCCACGTCGATCTGGCTGAGCAGCGCGGTCCCGAGGGTGAGCAGGGCGAGGCCGACGACCGGGAAGATCCGGTACCGGCCGGTCCGGGCGATCAGGCCGCCGGAGATCACCGACCCGGCCATCACCCCGAGCATGAGCGGGAGCAGCAGCAGGCCCGCGGCGGTCGGCGTGAAGCCCCGCACGATCTGCAGGTACAGGGGCAGGGCGGCCATCGCCCCGAACATGCCCATCCCGACGATGATGCTGAGCACCGTGGTCACGGCGAAGGTGCGGCCGGTGAACAGGCGAAGTGGGAGCAGGGCGTCGTCGCCGATCCGGTATTCGGCGATGACGAAGGAGATCACCCCGATCGTCCCGACGGCGTAGAACAGCAGGGAACGTCCGCTGGTCCAGCCCCACTCCCGGCCCTGCTCGGCGACGATGAGCAGGGGGACGAGGGCGATGACGAGGGCGACCGCACCGGGGTAGTCGATCCGGTGGTCGCGGCGCAGGTGCGGCAGGTGCAGGACCTTGGTGACGAGGAGCAGGGACAGCGCCCCGATCGGCACGTTGACCAGGAACACCCAGCGCCAGCCGGTGATCCCGAGGATGGACGCCTGACCGGCGAAGAAACCGCCGACCACCGGCCCGAGCACGCTCGACGTGCCGAACACGGCGAGGAAGTAGCCCTGGTAGCGGGCCCGTTCCCGGGGCGGCACGATATCTCCGATGATCGCCAGGGCCAGGGAGAACAGGCCGCCGGCGCCGATGCCCTGGATGCCGCGGTAGGCGGCGAGCTGGTACATCGACTGGGCCATCCCGGACAGCGCCGACCCGATGACGAATACGGTGATCGCGAAGATGAAGAACGGGCGGCGCCCGTACAGGTCGGACAGCTTGCCGTAGAGCGGTGTCGCGATCGTCGAGGTGATCAGGTAGGCCGTGGTCGCCCAGGCCTGCAGGCTCAACCCGTTCAGGTCGTCGGAGATCGTCCGGATGGCCGTCGCGACGATGGTCTGGTCGAGGGCGGCGAGGAACATCCCGGACATCAAGCCGGCGAGGATCACGGTGATCTGCCGGTGGGTGAAGGTCGGTGCTGCGGTGGCCGGTCCGGTTGCGGAGTCGGCGGTCATCAGGGCTCCAGGTGGTCGTGCGTGGACGGTGCCGCGGGGCGGGGGCCGGGGTGCGCCCCGGTGGGGGCGTGCCGGGGCGGGCCGTCCCGGACGGTGGTGAGGTCGTCATCGACCATGTCGTCGTTGAACCGGCGTAGCAGCCGGGTCAGGTCGTGCAGGTCGGCGGCGGACCAGCGGTCGAACACCCGGCGGAGCAGGGCGGCCCGCTGCGCGGTCACCTGTTCCTGGACCGCCTGCCCGGCCGGGGTGGCGACGAGTTGCACCGCCCGGCCGTCGTCCGGGTCGGGGCGGCGCTCCACCATCCCGGCCCGGACCAGGTGTGCCACGTAGCGGCTCACCGTCGAGGGGTCGAGCAGGGCGCGTTCGGCGAGTTCACCCTGACGGCGGGGGCCGCAGCGGACGAGCCGGAGCAGCATGGCCACGGCCGCCCAGTCCAATCCGCCGGGGAGTGTGGTGGACAGCTGTCCCTTGAGCAGGTGCAGCATCCGGGTGTGCCGGTCCATCTCCTCGCTGAAGGCGGCGAGGTCTTCCGGGTCGGGTGCCCGGTCGTCGGCGGGGTCGTCCGTGGGGCCGTCCGCGGGTAGGTCGGGTGACCGGGTCACGGGACCTCCTCGGTTCGGGGGTGGTTTGTCGGCCGGGGCACTCGTCGCGGTCCGACCCGCCCATAGTTGTATCACGCAAGCACTTGTAGAGCACATGCAATTCCGTGACGCCGGGTGAGTCGGGCCGGCGCCGGGGCGGCCAGCTGCCACCCGGCGGTGCCACCCGGCGGTGCCACCCGGCGGACCCGCCCGCCACGTCCTAACCTCGGGGGACCGGGGCACCGCAGGTCCTGGTGGGGTCCCCGGAGGAGCCGAAATGCGGGTGCACGTGATCCAGGTCGCCTACGGTGACGACGAACCGGTCTCCCGGCGCCGGGAACGGGTCGCCGACCTCGTCCGGGCCCAGCAGGGGGCCGACCTCGTCGTCCTGCCCGAGCTGTGGGCCCCCGGCGGGTTCGCCCACCGCCGCTGGGTTGAGCGGGCCGAACCCCTCGATGGTCCCACCGTCACCGCCATCGCCGGGGCGGCCCGCGCGATCGGCGCGGTCGTCCACGCCGGCAGCATCGTCGAACGCGCCCCGGAAGGCACCGGTCCTGCCGGTCTCGGCCCCGAGGGGAGAGGCCGGTGGAACACCTCGGTGCTGCTCGGCCCGGACGGGCGGGTGCACGCGACGTACCGGAAGATCCACCGGTTCGGTTTCGGCGCGGCGGAGCCCGCCCTGATCGAGGCCGGGGCGGAGGTGGTGACCGCCGACCTGCCCGGGACGGGGGTCCGGGCCGGTCTCGCCACCTGCTACGACCTGCGGTTCCCCGAACTGTTCCGGTCACTGCTGGACGCCGGTGCGGAACTCGTCATCGTCCCGGCGGCCTGGCCGCAGGCCCGGGTCGGGCACTGGCAGCTGCTCGGCCGGGCCCGGGCGGTGGAGAACCAGCAGATCGTCGTCCAGTGCAACACCGCGGGGCGGCACGCCGGGGTGCGGATGGGCGGGCACAGTCAGGTCATCGACGCGACCGGGGCCGTCCTCGCCGAAGCCGGGGAGGAGGAGCAGGTCCTCGTCGTCGACGTCGACCCGGCCGCGACCACCCGGTGGCGTGCGGACTTCCCGGTCCTCACGGACCGCCGCCTGTGACCGGACCGCCGCCTGTGACCGGACCACCCTCCGGGGCCGGACCAGAGCCCGGGGCTGCCGGACCGGACCGGGGCACCGGAGCGGCGGAGGCTGCCGGACCGGACCGGGGCACCGGACGGGACCGGGTTGCCGGGCGGGACCGGGCCGCCGGGCGGGCTCAGGGTGCCGGAGCGGACGGGGGCGTCATCCCTTCTGAGCTCTCCGGATCTTCCGGGCCGGCCCTCGGCCGGGTCGTCCTCGGCGGGGCGGTCCTCAGCGGGGTTGCCGCCGGTGCGACCCTCGCCGGACTCATCCTCAGCGGGGCGGCCCGGCCGTTCCTGCTGTACGACCCGGGCCCGGTGGTCCGGTACGGCCTGCCGGTCGCCGAGAGCGTCGCCGGGGTCGCTGCCGTGCTCACCGTCGGGATGCTCGCCGTCGTCGCCGGCCCGACCCGGCAGGGGCCCGACCGGACCGGGGACTCCTCCTTGGCGGGCGCCCCTCTTGCCGGTGCCGTGACCTGGACCCTCGCCGCCGTTGCCGTCGCCGTCCTCAGCTGCGCGGACGTCTCCGGGGTGGCGCTGTCGGACCCGGGTTTCGGCGCGGTCCTCGGGCGCGTTCTCACCGGGACAGTGCCGGGTCGGGAGCTGCTCGTCGCCGCAGCCGTCCCGGGGGTGCTCGCGACGGCCGCGGCCGGGGTCCGTGGTCGTACCGCGGCCCGTGCCCTGCTCCTGCTCGCGGTCCTCGGACTCGTTCCGGCACCGCTCGCGGTGGCCGGGCTGGCCGGCCCGCAGCTGCGGGTGGCGGTGGTCCCTGCCGTTCTCGCCCTCGCCGGGGCCGGGCTGTGGGCCGCCGGGCTGGGGATGCGGCGGTCCGGGCCGGTCCGGTCCGGTGCTGTCGTCGCGTTCACCGGCGGGGTGCTGTGGGGGTGGTTGCGGTCCGGCGGGGTGCTCGTCACCGGACGTTACGGGGTGCTCCTCGCTCTCGCCGGGGTCGCGCTCGCCGCGGCTGCGGGGCTCGCGCTGTTCGGGTCCCGGGACCCTGCCGTGTCCGGGGTACCTGCCGCGTCCGGGGACCGGGCGGGACCCGGGGGGCGTGCCGTGACCCGGGGGCGGGTGCAGGCCGGGCTCTTGGCGGTGGCCCTGGGGTTCGGCGTGGCCTTGAGCCGTGCCGTGCCCCCGCCGAGGCCGGGCGCGGTTGCGGTCACGGCCGGGGGCGGGGTCGTGAC
>JARRQM010000039.1:0-8314 GCA_037381765.1 Kineosporiaceae bacterium | reverse complement strand
GGAGCGGGAGGAATGGTTGCGCGAGTGGGGGGTCGACGAGACGGTGTCGGTCCCCGGCGGGCTCCTGCCGCCGCGGGTGCCGGCCCCGGGCCGGGCGGTGTACCTGTTGCAGCGCCGGACCGGGCGGGTCGGGGCGGGACTGGGGCGCACCACCGGCTGGGTGCACCGGGCCGCGTTGCGGGCCCGCGGTGTCGAGTTCGTCTCCGGCGTGACCTACACCGGGATCGACGCGGACGGGCTGCACCTGACCGTGGCGGGCCGGCCCCGGCTGATCGAGGCCGACGACGTCGTCCTCTGCGCGGGGCAGGTTCCGAACCGTGACCTGTCCGAGGAACTCGCCGCCGCGGGGGTCCGCGCGCATCTCATCGGCGGGGCGCGGGAGGCCGGGGAGCTCGACGCGAAACGTGCCATCGAGGAAGGCACCCGCCTGGGCCTCACCCTGTGACCGGTTGCCGTCGGCGCCGCCGATGCCGTTCCGGCGCCGCCGTCCCGGTGCCGGGGCAAGTTCGGGTCAGCGCCGGGTCAGGTCAGCGGGCAGACGGCGATCTCGGTCCGGGCGGTGCCACCGTCGCGCAGCCAGACGGTGAGGTCGTCGGCGTTGCGCGGTTCGCAGACGTAGTTGCCCTGGACGAAGTCGCAGCCGATCGTGGCCAGACAGTCCAGGGTGTGCTGGTCCTCGACCCCCTCGGCGACGGTGTGCATGTGCAGGCTCTTGCCGAGGTCGACCACCGAGCGCACGATGCTGCGCAGGGCGTCGTCGGAGGTCATCGACCGGACGAAGGACTTGTCGATCTTGATCTCGCTGATCGGCATCCGCCGCAGGTAGGACAGCGACGAGTAGCCGGTGCCGAAGTCGTCGATACCGAAGGTCACCCCGGCGTCGGCGAGCCGGCGCATCGCCGGCACGATCCGCCCCGGGTCCGACATCAGCGCCGTCTCGGTGATCTCCAAGGTGAGGGCTTCCCCGGGTAGGCGGTGCCGGTGCAGCAGGTTCACCACCTCGTCGGGCCAGCCCCGGTTGAGCATGACGTGCACGGACAGGTTCACCGCGACCCGGATCGGCAGCCCCCGGTCCCGCCAGGTGCGGCACTGGGCCAGCGACCGGTCCAGGACGAACCGGGTGAGGGCGAGGATCGCCCCGGTCCGTTCGGCGATGGGAATGAACTCCTGCGGCGGGAGGCTGCCCAGCTGCGGGTGCTCCCACCGGGCCAGCGCCTCCACCGTGGGCACCTCCAGCCCGCCGAGCCGCGCGATCGGCTGGTAGTGCACCTCGAACCGGCCGGCCCGGATCGCCCCGGGCATCTCTGCGGCGAGTTGCAGGCGCAGCTCGCTGCTCCAGTCGTCTTCGGGGTCGTACACCCGTACCCGGTCCTGGGAGCCTTTCGCCACGTACATGGCGACGTCGGCGTGCTGCATCAAGGCGATCTGGTCGTCGCCGTGTTCCGGGCGTAGCGCCACCCCGATGCTCGCCCCGACTCCGAGCATCAGTGAGGACACCCGGACCGGTTCGGTGACTGCGGTCCGGATGTCCCGGGCCACCTCCAGGGCCGGTTCCGGGCCGGTGGCGCCGGGCAGCAGGACGGCGAACTCGTCCCCGCCGAGCCGCGCGACGATCCCGCGGTCGCCGACGGCTCCCCGGAGGCGATCGGCGATGGCCCGGAGCACGTGGTCACCGACGTGGTGGCCGAGGGTGTCGTTGATCTCCTTGAACTGGTCGAGGTCCATCAGCAGGACCGAACAGTGCTCGTCGGAGGCGGCGAGCACCTGCTGCAGCTGCCGGGCGAAGTAGGAGCGGTTCGGCAGGCCGGTGAGCACGTCGTGGCCGGCTTCGTGTTCCCGGGCGGCGATCTGCTGGTGCAGTCGCTCGACCAGCCCGGCGTTCTCCACGGCGATCCCGGCTTGTGCGGCGAGGGTGTTGAACAGCCGGCCGTCCTCGTGGTCGAAGGAACTCACGTCGGTGAGCCGGTCGGCGACGAGGAAGATCCCGATCACCGTCCCGGTGCTGTCGACGAGCGGGGCGGCCATCAGGTCGCTGACCCGGTAGAGGGTGAGGACCGCGCGGGAGGCTTCTTCACGGGCCACCCGGGGGACGACGACGGTCCGTCCTTCCTCGACGACCTGGTGGCGTAGCGGTTCCGGGAACGCCGGCCGGTCGGCGGGGGCGAGCACCGGGTCGGGGCCGATCGGTTCGATCCAGGCGTCTTCGGCGCGCAGGGCCCGGCGCGCCTGGTCGATGGCCGTGCCGAGTCCGGTGCGGGCCCCGGAGGCGGTTCCGGTCAGCCGGGTGAACTCGTACAACGTCTGCAATCCCGCGTAGCGGCGGGTGAGCCGGTTGTAGCCGACGTAGGCGGCGACGACGACGGCGGCGACGAGGCCGAGCGGAGCCAGCGCCCACACCGCGTGCACGGCGAGGACGGAGGCCATCACGGCGAGGGAGGCGTTCGAGGCCGCGGTGACCGTGGACAGGAAGACGACCCGGCGCGGGGCGAGTGAGGCCGCATGCCACCGCATGACCAGCCAGACGAGGGCAGCACTGAGCGCGCCCCCGAGGATCACCGAGACCACGGCGGCGCCACAGGTCCGGGGGAGGACACCGGAGGCGGAGCCGGTGAGGATCCGGTTCACCGCGAGGACGGCGGTGGTTTCCGCGGCGAACAGGGACAGGTTGAACGCGAGTTTGAGCGGGGGTTGCCGGTCGCGCAGGACGAGGGTGGCCGCCTGACCGAGCAGCCGGCCGGTGAGCAGTGCCAGCGGGGCGGCGAAGAGCAGCCCGAGGACGAAGGGGAACTCGCTGAGCGAGAAGGTGTGTGCCTGCCGGGCGACTTCGACGTGGAAGACGCTCAGCTCCGCGACGGCGAACAGGATCCCGAGGCTCCACCAGGTCAGGTGCACGGTGCCGGGTAGCGGCGGGGCCGAGTGCAGCGCGGAGGGGGTCAGCGCCCCCGCCGCGATCAGCAGCCCGGCGGCGAGGACGAGGGTGCGCGCCGTGGCCGGGTCCCGCAGGATCCGGCCACGGCGCGCGGCCACCGCCGCGGAGCTGCCCATATGTGCCCCGTCAGCTGTGCGACCACTCGGACCAGCGCGAGCCGCTCCAGCGTGAGCCCGACCAGCGTGAGCCGCTCCAGCGTGATCCCGACCAGCGCGAACCCGACCAGCGCGAGCCGTTCCAGCCGTTCCCGGACCAGCGGGATCCGGTCCAGGTCATGTCCGACCACCGGGAACCCGACCACTGCTCCCCGGACCAGCGGGACCCGGTCCAGGTCGTCTGCTGCCAGGTGAGGCCGTCCCAGCCGTCCCCGGACCACCGGGAGCCGTTCCAGATCCCCTGGGTCCAGGCGCTGCCGGCGGACCGTTGCGCGGCGAGCGCGGCCGTGTCGACCGGGTGTCCGAAGATGTCCTGTTCCCCTTCCAGCGGTTCGGGGTCGGCGACGGTCGCCTCGCCGCGGGTGTCCTCCAGGTCGCCGGTTCCGTCCGAGGTCGGCCAGGTCTGCGGGTCCGTCCCCGGGGTGGCGTCCAGGGCTGCGGCGACGTCGACGATGCCGTGCCCGCTGTACAGCATCTGGCCCGGCGCGCTGGCTTTGCCGTGCCCGCGCAGCAGGGCGTGCGCGTTGTCGTTGAGCATCGCCTTGATCGTGTCCGGGTCTGCTTGCGGGTACTTCTGGAAGAGCAGGGCCGCGGCACCGGATACGACGGCCGCGGACTGGGAGGTTCCCGACCCGCGCTGGAACCGGTCGCCGACCTGCCCGGCATTGTCGTCGAGGGTGTCGACGTAGGACCCGGGAACCCGCAGCCCGATGAGGTGGGTGGCCGGGGCGATGACGTCAACCGGGCGGTGCGCGGTGCCGTGCTGGGCGAAGTCGGGCACGTTGTCGTCGGCGAGGTCGACGGTGCCGTTCGGGTCGTCCCCGCCGACGGCGAGCACGTACGGGTCGTAGGCGGGGTCGGCCAGGTCCTTCGTCGGTTTCCCGTCGTTCCCGGCCGCCGCGACGACCAGGATCCCCTGCTCCCGGGCCCGTTCGACGGCGTGCGTGAGCGGGTCCACCTGGTAGTCGTTGTCGCTGTCGGTGCCGAAGCTGAGGTTGAGGACCCGGATGTTCATCCCCGGGTCGTGGGCGTGTTCGGTGACCCAGTCCACGGCGGCGATGACCTGGGTGACGTCGACCGCCCCGTCGTAGGCGCCGACCTTGACGTTGACCAGCCGGGCCCCGGGGGCCATCCCGGTGTACTCACCGGGGTCGGCATTGTCGCTGCCGTTGACCGGCTCGGCGGCGATGAGTCCGGCCATGAACGTGCCGTGGCCGTGCGCGTCCAGGCCGGGGACGGGTGCGCCGGGGGCGTCCAGGGACAGGTCGGGGCCGGTGACGAGCTTCCCGGCGGCGTCGAGTCCGGGAACCGGGGTGATCCCGGTGTCGATGACGGCGACGTCGACGCCGGTGCCGGTCCAGCCCTCCGCCCAGGCCTGCTGTGCGCCGATCATCTGGGCGACCGCGTACGGGGAACCGCTGTCGGCGACGTCGTACCCGAGGGAGGGGGTGACCTCGGCTCGGGCGGCGGCCAGCAGCGTCCCGGACAGGACGGTGGTGACCCCGACGGCGATGGCGAGCGCGGCGGCGCGGATGCCGGTGCGGCGAGCGGCACCAGGGGGTCCGCCGGTGGATCTGAGGGGGGTGAGACGGTGCTGGCCCATGACGTGGGGAACTCCTCCGGAGATCACCGGCCCAGGAGGCCGGGGTTCGGTTGCGGGAGCGGCGTTCGGTCACCGTCGCGCCCGGCCGGCGGGCCCTCCGTCGGGCGTTCGGTGACATCCACCGTGTCCTCAGCATGGCAGCTGACCAGTATGACCGTCAGGCGAACGGGAACGGAAGACCTTACGGTGGAGGAGTTGGTTGCTGCGGCTCACTTCTCCTGCGTTCCTTTCTCCTCCACTTCCTCGTCGCCGGGGGTGAGGAGTTGTGCGAGCAGGTAGGCGGGGGAGGAGTCGAGCTTGTGTCGGTGCGCGTCGTAGCGGTCCCGTGTGGTCCGGATGTCCTGGTGCCCGAGCAGGTCGGAGACTTTCTGCACCGGGACGTCCCGGGCGAGTAGGAGGGTTCCGGCGGTTCGGCGCGCGGTGTGCGGGGTGATCGTGTCGGCCTGGGGTAGGCCTGCCTGTGTGGCCATGGTGCGCAGGGTGCGCCAGACATCCCGTTGGGTGAGCCGGTTCTCCGCCGCGGGTCCGGTGGTGTTCCGGCGTCCCGCCGTGGCCAGGAGCGGGCCGGTGAGAGCGGTGACGGAACATCCCCGACGCTTCGCCCGCAGGTCCAGGTAGGTCCCGAGGGCGTGTTGTGCGGACGGGGTGACCGGGACGAGGTCCCGGGTTCCGCCCTTCTTCCGGTAGCGGAGGACGACGTGGCCGCCGTCCCGGTCGAGGTCGGTCAGGTCGGCGCCGGTGAGCGCGCTGACCCGCAGCCCGGTGTGGAACAGGAGGACGACGAGGGCGGCGTCGCGCCAGGAGGCCTCGCTCGCATTGTGGCGCGCCCGGCCGGTGACGTGCCGGAGCAGGCGTACCGCGGACTTCTCGTCCAGTGCCGGCAGCGGCGGGCTGTCCCCGGTCCGCGGCCGGCGCACCGCCTCCATCGGGTTGCGTTCGGCGACCTCGTTGGAGACCAGGTAGCGGTACCAGCTGGACACCGCGGCCAGTCGCCGGGCCACGGTCGCCGGTGACGCCGGGCGTATCCGGCCCTGCGGTCCCCGGGCGATGAGGGTGGTCTTCCAGGCGTCGACGTCGGCGCGTCGTGCCCGCAGCGGGTCCAACTGGGTGCGTGTGCACCAGCCGAGCCAGTCGGCGAGGTCGGCGTAGTAGGCCCGGCGGGTGTGTCCGGACTTGTCCGCCTCCAGCCACAGTGCGGTGAGTACGCGCAGCCCGTAGCGGTCGGCGGGATCGGTCGGCGGCAGGCCGGGCAGGGCGTCCACGGCGGCCCGCAACTCGGCCGGCCCGGCTCCGTCGGGTAGCCCCTTCTCGGCCGCCTGCACCGTTCTCGCCACCCCCTTTTTTTCCGGCCTCAATACCGAACCCGTCAGGGGGTCGTTGTCCGCTTCGCCCGTCGGGGCCCCACTCGTCGACCATGCCGTCATAACAGGAATTATCACGGATAGATCTGATGGGGTAGGTTACGCGTATCAAACACGCGTAATCGGTTTCGCGTTGTATTAGCGCGATTGCTTGGAAGGTGGTTTCCGTGTCGGAGGGGCTGCGGGACAGGGCTGAGGTGCAGGTGGCCGGGCCGGACCCGGCCGATCCGGGGAATGTCGAGGACGTCCCCGGGCCGGCCATCTGCGCCTTGGACGGCTGTGACCGTCCCCTTCCCGAACGGGGACGGGACGCACAGGGGCGGCGCCGGGGCGGGCGACGTCCCCGGTTCTGCAGCAAGGCGCATGCCGACCAGGCGTCCCGGCAACGCCGCGCCACCGAGACCGCTGCGGTCAGCGGTCCGCTACGACAGGCCGAGGAACTCACCGAGCGGCTGGAACCGGTCGGCCGGGAACTCGCCGGACTGATCGGTGCGCTGCTCACCCGGTTCGCGGATGCGGACACCGGGGCCCTGGCCCGGATCGCCACCGCGGAGGCCGAGGCGGCCGAGGCCCGTCAGGACGCCGCCGATGCCGTGGCCCGACGTGAGGAAGCCGAGCAGGCCCGCAGCACCGCCCTCGCCGAGGTGCGCACCGCGACCGGGCGCCGGGATGAGGCCGTGGCGGAAGCGGAGCGCCGCATCCGGGAGGTCGAGGAGGTGCGGGCGGCCGCCTGGGAGCAGGTCGCCGCCCAGGAACGGGCCCGGGGTGAGGCCGAGGCCACGCGGCAGGCCGCCGAGGCCGCGGTGGCCCGGATCTCCGAGGAACTCACCCGGTCCCGGGAAGCCAGGGACCGGGACCGGGCCACGGCACGGGAGCTGGCCGACCAGCTGCGGCAGGCCCGGGCCGAGGTCGAGCGGGCCCGGTCCGAGCAGGCGGCGGCCCGCGAAGCGAGCACCCTCCTGGAGGCGGCCCGCGACCAGGCCCTCGCCGAACGGGACCGGCTACTGACCGAACGGGACCGGTTTCGTGCGGATCAGGACCGGCTACGTGCAGAACGGGATCGGCTGCGTGAGGAACGGGACCGGACCCGCGACACCCTCATCACCGTGCGGCAGGCCGCCGCAGCGTCCGATGAGGAACTCGACCGGGTCCGGGCCGACCGGGATCGCCTCGCACTCGCCGAGTCACATCTGCGCGACGCCCGGCGGGACGCCGAACAGGCCCGCGTCCAGGCAGCAGAATTGCGGTCCTTGCTTCTCGCCCTGCGCGGTCCGGGCGGGGAAGGCCCGGACGGGGAAGGCCAGGGCGGGGAAGGTCCGGGCGGGGAAGGCTAGGGCGGGGAAGGCTAGGGCGGCGTCGCCGACGGCGGGCAGGTCCTGGCCCGCCGGGTCCGACGGCAGGTCCGACCAGGACTGCGCGGGCCCTGCTGGGGTGGGAGTCAGCTCAGTCAGCGGTTCCTCGCCTTCACGTGAAGTCCTCGAGCGGCTACCGGCATGGGTGGCAGTCAGGCCGGTTGATGGGTCGGGGCGGGCTGCAGGGCGTGGGCCAGCCGCTGCACCCGGCCGGCGAGGTCGGCATAGGTGTGCTCGAACGCCTCGTCGGTGTCGACCGGCACCGGATCCGGCACGGCCCAGTGGATGCTGCCGGCGACCGGCACCGCGAAGGTGGCCGGCTCAGCGGTGAGTTCTTCGTGGGCGTTGTCGCACACGCACACCACCAGGTCCCCGGCCGCGGCCACCTGGGCGAGCCCGGCGGTGGCCGCAGGGTCGATCCGCAGCCCGTGCCGGTGGGCAGCGGCCACGGCCCGGGGATGGACCCGGGTCGCGGGATGAGTGCCGGCCGAGGCCGCCGGCACCGCGCTGACCTGCGCCCAGGCGGCGGCCGCCAACTGCGACCGGGCCGAGTTGGCGGTGCACACGAACAACACCCGCCGCGCACGTCCGGCGCCGTCCGGGGCCGCGACACCCGAGGCTGCCAGCAGGGACCGCACCTGCGGGTCGTCCACGCACAGTTGGACATACGCCCGCCGCGCATCGCCCTCCGACCGCACCCGGCGGATCAGGCCCGCCGCCTGCAGCACCTTCAGGTGGTGCGCCAGCACGTTGGTGGCCAGCCCGAACTCCGCACCGAGTTCCCCGGGCGAGGCATCGGTCGCCAGCAGCCGCTCCACCATCGCCAGGCGCACTGGTTCCCCCAACGCCGCGTGACCACGGGCCCGCCCCAGCAGGCCCTCGTCCGCCCAGCCCGGCCCGGAAGTGTCCGGCCC
>JARRQM010000038.1:0-12745 GCA_037381765.1 Kineosporiaceae bacterium | reverse complement strand
CTGGTGCAGGCGCTCCTCGGTGGCAGTGACCAACAGATCCGGCCGGTGCGCCAGGGCGTGCACGAGCAGCCCGGCCCGACCCGCGGTGAACGCCGCATCGGCATGCGGGACCTCGACGGGGAGCATGGCCCGGGCTGTCGCCGTGGCCAACTCCCCCTCCGGGACACAGACCACCGCCCGGACGTCCGGGTGCAGCGGCACGGTGACGGCCCGGGCACCCTCGGCACCCCCCGACCCGGAACCCGGTCCGGCACCTGTCCCGGCACCCGACTCCGACCAGGACACGGTGAACCCGCCGAGCAGGGCCGCGGCAGCATTGTCCGGATGCCCTTCGAAGGCGGTCGCGAGTTCGAGCACGGTCCCGTCGTCGAGCGGCCCGGGATCGTCGAGCAGACCGCGGGCGGCGAGCAACCCGCCGACCACCGCCGCCGCCGACGACCCCAACCCCCGCCCGTGCGGGACCGCGTTGACACAGCTGAGGTCGAGTCCGGGCTGGGCCGCCCCGGCCCGGTCGAGCCCCGCCCGAAGGGCCCGGACGACGAGATGGGATTCGTCGAGGGGAACCTTGCCGACGCCCTCCCCGGACACCGCGATCCGTACCCCGGCCGCCGCCGTGCTGACCACCCGCAGCTCGTCGACGATCCCCAGGGCCAGCCCGAAACTGTCGAACCCCGGACCGAGGTTGGCGCTGGTCGCCGGGACCCGGACGACCACCGACCGGCCGGTCGCCACCGAGGCCCCGTCCGGCGACGGCGCCCTCGGGGTCACTCCGGCAACCCGAGGCTGCGGGCCGCAGCCACGGTGTCGATACCGATCCGCTCCGGCTGCACCGGGGTGCCGTCGACCGTCCGCAGCGCCCACTGCGGGTCCTTCAATCCGTGTCCGGTCACCGTGCAGACGATCCGCTGCCCGGCGTCCAGCTGTCCCGCCTCATGGGCGGCGAGCAGCCCGGCCACCGAAGCGGCCGACGCCGGCTCGACGAACACCCCCTCGGAACCGGCGAGCAACCGGTGCGCGGCGAGGATCTGCTCATCGGTGACGGCCTCGATCCGGCCCCCGGACTCGTCCCGGGCCGCGACGGCCTGCTGCCACGACGCGGGGTTGCCGATCCGGATCGCCGTGGCGATCGTCTCCGGCTGGTCGATGGGGTGCCCGGCGACGATCGGCGCGGCCCCGGCCGCCTGGAACCCCCACATCCGGGGGCGCCGGGTCGCCGGACCGGACTGTCCCGCGGCGGAACGGACGGCGCCGGCACCGGTACCGGAGTACTCGACGTACCCGCGCCAGTAGGCGGTGATGTTCCCGGCGTTCCCGACCGGCAGGCAGTGGATGTCCGGGGCATCCCCGAGCAGGTCGACGATCTCGAACGCCGCGGTCTTCTGACCCTCGATCCGGGCCGGGTTCACCGAGTTGACCAGTTCCGCCGGATAGTTGTCGGAGAGTTTCCGGGCGAGGGTGAGGCAGTCGTCGAAATTGCCCTCGACCTGGAGGATCTTCGCCCCGTGCGCGACGGCTTGACTGAGCTTCCCCATCGCGATCTTGCCGTCCGGGACGAGCACCGCGCAGGTCATCCCGGCCGCCGTGGCGTACGCGGCGGCCGAGGCGGAGGTGTTCCCGGTCGAGGCGCAGATGACCACCTCGGCACCGGCCTCGGCGGCCTTGGAGATCGCCATGGTCATCCCGCGGTCCTTGAACGACCCGGTCGGGTTGGCCCCCTCGAACTTCAGCCACACCTCGCAACCGGTGCGCTCGGACAGCTGCCGGGCGCGGATCAGCGGCGTCCCGCCCTCGCGCAAGGTCACCACCGGGGTCCCCGCCCCGACCGGCAGCCGGTCCCGGTACTCCTCGATCACACCCCGCCACTGATGAGCCATCAGTGTTCTCCTTCCACCCGCATGACGCTGGCGACCGCCTCGACGATGTCCAGCCCGGCCAAGGTTTCCACGGTCGCCGCCAGGGCGGCATCGACCGCTGTGTGCGTGACGATGACGAGCGCGGCACGCCCCGGGGAGACCGGGGTGCCGTCACGGGCCGGCAGCTGCTGTTGCCGGACGGTTTCGATGGACACCCCGTGCTCGGCGAACACCTGGGCGACTTGGGCGAGGACCCCGGGCCGGTCGGCCACGTCGAGGCTGATGTGGTACCGCGTCGGCACCTCGCCCATCGGCCGGATCGGCAGGTCCGCGTAGGCGGACTCGCCGGAGCCGCGCCCGCCGAGCACCCGGTTCCGGGCCGCCGAAATGGCGTCACCGAGGACGGCGCTCGCGGTGGGCCGACCACCGGCGCCCTGACCGTAGAACATGAGTTCCCCGGCGGCCTCGGCCTCGACGAACACCGCGTTGAACGCCTCGCGCACACCGGCCAGCGGGTGGGTGTCCGGGATCATCGCCGGATGCACCCGCACCGAGACGCTCTCCCGCCCGTCCGGGTCGGTGCTGCGCTCGCAGATGGCGAGCAGTTTGACCACCGTGGAGATCTGCCCGGCCGAGGCCACGTCACCGGCGGTGACCGCGGTGATGCCCTCCCGGTGCACGTCGGCGGCCCGCACCCGGGTGTGGAAGGCCAGGGAGGCGAGGATGGCCGCCTTCGCCGCCGCGTCGAACCCCTCGACGTCCGCGGTGGGGTCCGCCTCGGCGAAGCCGAGGGCCTGGGCTTGGGCGACCGCCTCGGCGACCCCGATCCCCGCGGAGTCCATCTTGTCCAGGACGTAGTTCGTCGTCCCGTTGACGATGCCGAGCACCCGGTGCACCCGGTCACCGGCGAGCGACTCGCGCAACGGGCGCAGCAACGGGATCGCCCCGGCGACGGCGGCCTCGTAGTACAGGTCCACCCCGTGCTCGGCGGCGGCCGTGTACAGGGTCGGCCCGTCCTCGGCGAGCAGGGCCTTGTTCGCCGTCACCACCGACGCCCCGCAGGCCATCGCCTCCAGCAGCAGGGTGCGGGCGGGTTCGATCCCGCCGATCACCTCGATGACGATGTCGGCGCGCTTGACCAGCTCGTGGGCGTCCGTGGTGAGCAGGGCGGGATCCACGTCGACGCCGCGGGCCCGGCCCAGCCGGCGCACCGCGATCCCGGCCAGTTCCAGCGGCGCCCCGACCCGCTGGGCCAGCTCGCCGGCGTGCACGGTGAGCAGCCGGGCGACCTCGCTGCCGACGACACCGCACCCCAGTAGGGCCACGCGCAGCGGCTCGCGGTCACCCGTCACCGGCTTGTCCGTTTCCACCTCCGGCTCCTCTCCTGTTCTCGCGTTACTCGTTTCCCGGATAGCTCGTTCGCTCGTTCGCTCGTTCCCGTCCTACTCGTTGTCGTCGACGTTCCCGCGCCACTCGTTCCCGCGCTACTCATGCCCGCGTTGCTCCGTGCCCTGTTTCCCGCATCCCGCATCCTGTTTCCCGCATCCCGCATCCCGTTTCCTGTCGCCCGGTTCCCTCGTCCCGCGCCCGCGCCGCCCGGTCCCTCGGGTCCGGGCCGGCACGCTCCGGTCAGCGCCGCGGCAGATCCCGTGCCGGGACGCCCTGCCCCGCGTCCCCGCAGGCCGGGCCGGCCTCAGCCCACGTCGAGGGCGAGCAGGTCCTCCTCGGTCTCCCGGCGCACCAGGACCCGGGCCCGCCCGTCCCGGACGGCGATCACCGGCGGACGGGGTACGTGGTTGTACTGGCTGGCCATGCTCCGGCAATAGGCGCCCGTACCGGGGACGGCGAGCAGGTCGCCGGCGGCCAGGTCCGAGGGCAGGAACTCGTCCCGGACGATGATGTCCCCGCTCTCGCAGTGCTTGCCGACGACCCGGGCGAGCGCCGGTGCGGCGGTCGAGGCCCGCGAGGCGAGAGTGCAGGAGTAGTCGGCGTCGTACAGGGCGGTGCGGATGTTGTCGCTCATCCCGCCGTCGACGGCCACGTAGCGCCGGGACAGCCCGTGGTCGAGGGCGACGTCCTTGAGCGTGCCCACCGTGTAGAGGGTGAACGTGGACGGTCCGGCGATGGCCCGGCCCGGTTCGACGGACACCTTGGGCACCGCGATGCCGAGGGCCGCGCATTCGCGGCGGACGATCCCGGCGAGACCGTCGGCGAGGGTCTTCGGGTCGAGCGGGTCGTGTTCGCTGGTGTAGGCGATCCCGAAACCGCCGCCGAGGTTGATCTCCGGCAACGTGATGCCGTGTTCGGCCTGCATCCCCGCCTGCAGTCCGAGCAGCCGCCGGGTGGCGACCTCGAACCCGGAGGTGTCGAAGATCTGCGAACCGATATGTGAGGCCAACCCGACCAGGTCGAGCCGGGGGTGTTCGAGCACCCGGGCGACGCCGACCAGGTCGAGCCGGGGGTGTTCGAGCACCCGGGCGACGGCCCGCGCGGCCTGCCCGCCGACCAGGGACAGGCCGAACTTCTGGTCCTCGTGGGCGGTGGCGATGTACTCGTGGGTATGCGCCTCGACGCCGACGGTGACCCGGAGGAGTACCCGGGTACGCACCCCGAGCCGTTCGGCGACGGCCGCGACCTGGTCGATCTCGGCGAGGGAGTCGATGACGACGCGGCCGACCCCGGCGGTCAGCGCCCGCTCCAGTTCCGCCCCGGACTTGTTGTTCCCGTGCAGGGCGATCCGGTGCGGCGGGACCCCGCCGCGCAGTCCGACGGCGAGTTCCCCGCCGGAGGCGGTGTCGAGGTTGATCCCGTCCTCGGCGACCCACCGGGCCACCGCCGTGGACAGGAACGCCTTCCCCGCGTAGTACACGTCGGCGCCGCCGCACAGGTCGGCGAACGCGTCGGCGAACGCGTCACGGAAGGCGGCGATCCGGCCCCGGAAATCCGCCTCGTCGAGGAGGTAGGCGGGGGTGCCGTACTCGGTGGCGAGGTCGCGGACGTCGACACCGCCGACCTGCAGCGACCCGTCGGAGCCGCGGACCACCGTATCCGCCCAGATCGTCGGCAGCAGAGCGTTGACGTCGTCCGGGGGACGCAGCCACGCGGGAACCGTGGCGACACCACCGTACCCCGGTGCGTGCAGCGCACCGGCCTCATGTGCACCCATCGGACCTACATCCTCTCCGGGGCGGACACACCGAGCAGGTCCAGCCCGTTGCCGAGCACCGTCCGGGTGGCCTCGGCGAGCCAGAGCCGGGTGCGGTGGGTGTCGGTGACCGGGTCCTCACCGCGCGGGGTGACCCGGCAGGTGTCGTACCACTTGTGGAAGCGGCCGGCGAGTTCCTCCAGGTAGCGGGCGACCCGGTGCGGTTCGCGCAGCTCGGCGGCCTGGGCGATGACCCGGGGGAACTCCCCGAGGGCGGCGAGCAGGACCGCTTCGGTGTCGTCGTCGAGCAGGGCGGGGTCGAAGGCGTCGGCCATCGCCACCCCGGCCGCACCGGCGTTGCGGACGATCCCGGAGATCCGGGCGTGCGCGTACTGCACGTAGTAGACGGGGTTGTCGTTGCTCCGTTTGACCAGCAGGTCCAGGTCGATGTCGATGGTGGAGTCGACGGAGGAACGGGCCAGCGCGTACCGGGCGGCGTCCACGCCGACCGCGTCGACCAGGTCCTCCATGGTGACGATGGTGCCGGCACGTTTGGCCATCCGGACCGGCTGACCGTCCCGGACCAGGTTGACCATCTGGCCGATGAGGATTTCCAGGTTCTCCCGCGGGGTATCACCGAAGGCGGCGCACATCGCCATCATCCGGCCGACGTAGCCGTGGTGGTCGGCGCCGAGCATGATGACCACCCGGTCGAAGCCGCGTTCCCGCTTGTCCAGGTAGTAGGCGAGGTCCCCGGCGAAGTAGGCGGCCTCACCGTCACTCTTGATGATCACCCGGTCCTTGTCGTCACCGAGGGCGGTACTGCGCAGCCACACGGCGCCGTCGGCGTCGTCGATATGTCCGAGTTCCCGTAGCCGGGTCACGGCCCGGTCGACGGCCCCGGAGGTGTGCACGTCGTTCTCGTGGAAGTACACGTCGAAGTCGACGCCGAAATCGTGCAGGGAGGTCTTGATCTCGTCGAACATCAGGTCGACGCCGCGGGCCCGGAACACTTCCTGGGCCTCGGCCTCGGGCAGGCCGAGCGGGTCGGGTTCGCCCGCGGCGGCCGCATCGGCGATCACCCGGGCGGCGATGTCGGCAATGTACTGCCCGCCGTAGCCGTCCTCGGGGGCCTCCTGGCCGCGGGCCCGGGCGAGCAAGGAACGGGCGAACCGGTCGATCTGGGCGCCGTGGTCGTTGAAGTAGTACTCGCGGGTGACGTCGGCCCCGGTCGCGGCGATGATCCGGGCCAGGCTGTCACCGACGGCCGCCCACCGGGTGCCGCCGAGGTGCAACGGGCCGGTCGGATTCGCGGAGACGAATTCGAGGTTGACCCGCTGCCCGGCGCCGCCCTGCGTGCGCCCGAAACCGGAGCCGGCCTCGACGATGTCACGAGCGAGTTCCCCGGCCGCGGCGGCGTCGAGGGTGATGTTGACGAATCCCGGACCGGCGACGTCGACGCTCTTCACCCCGGGAACCTCGCCGAGCCGGGCCGCGAGCAGCTCGGCGACCTCACGTGGCGGGCGCCCGGCCGCCTTGGCCAGCTGCAGGGCGACGTTCGTCGCCCAGTCGCCGTGCTCGCGCTGGCGGGGCCGCTCGACCCGGATCTCCTCGGGGACGGAAACGGCGAGATCACCCGCGGCAACAGCGTCGCGCAGGCAGGCCCGGATGGCGGTGGACAGGGCGGAAGGGGTCACCGACCCAGGGTATCCGGGGGCGGGAACGGTATTCGGTCCTCACCCCGCCCGGCCACGCCGAGGTCGTCCTCGACGGTGCGCGGGCGCCCGGCCAGCCAGCCGCCGAGCAGCAGCGGCAGCACCGTGGACAGGAGCACCGCGAACGGAGCGCCCCAGGTTCCGGTGAGGTCGTACAGGGCCCCGACGGCGAGCGGCCCGAAACCGGCCCCGAGGTAGCCGACGCCCTGGGCGAACCCGGACAGCCGGCCGGCCATCACCGGATCCCGGGTGCGCAGGCCGATGAGGGTGAGGGCGAGCGGGAACCCGGCCCCGCCGGCGCCGGTGATCGCCGCCCAGAGCAGGGTTCCCTGCGCCGGGGCGAGGAGCAGGCCGAGCAGGCCGGTGAGCCAACATGCGGAGAAGGCGACGACGAGAGGGAACTGGTGACGCATCCGCGCGGCGATGACCGGGACGAGCAGCGCGGCCGGGACACCGACGACGGCGAACAGGGCCACCACCGTCCCCGCCGTGGCTTCGGTGAGCCCGGCATCGACGAGCCGCACCGGCAGCCAGGCGAACAGCGCGTAGCTGTTCAGCGAGTTCACCCCGAAGATGAGCATGACGCCCCAGGCGGTCCGGCTACTGGCGATCGACGGCCCGGAATGGTTGCCGGAACTCGGAACGGGGCTCGGAGGGGCCGCACCGGCACCGGTCCGGGGGTGGGCCGCGGTGAGCAGCCAGGGCAGGGCGGCCACCCCGGCGAACGCCGCCCAGGTGGCGAGAGCAACCCGCCAGCCGGTGAGGGCCGAGCCGGTACCGGCGGCCACCGCGTCGGCCAGCGGCACGGCCAGTACCGGCGGTACCGCCGTGCCGAGGACCATCGCGGTGACGTAGAACCCGGTGATCCGCCCGAGCCACCGCGGGAACCACGCCTTGACGAGGACCGGGAGGATGACGTTGCCCAGCCCCATGCCGAACAGGGCGAGTACGGACAGGCCGAGGAAGGTCGGGGCGGTACCGGACCACGGCCGAACCAGCTGACCGGCCGCGGCCAGCCCGAGCGCGAGAATCGCGAGGCGCTCGGCCGGCAACCGGCGCAGCAGCACCGGCCCGAGCAGGGCGGAGGCGGCGAAGCAGAACGGGGGAAGCGCGCCGAGCAGCCCCACCTCGGTTCCGGACAGGCCGATCACCGGGGTGATCCGGGGCAGCAACGGGGACATCGCGGTCACCGCTGCCCGAAGGTTCACGGCGAGCAGGAGTACGGCGACGAGCACGTACCCGGGGTGCACGGAAACAGGGGACGTGCCACGCTGGCGCCGGCCGTCGTCCACCGCCGCAGCCTAGCAACCGGTAGATAGGATGATCAGATGACAACGGACGGGGCCCCCGCAACCCAGACGTCCCTGCGCGCGGCACGCCGCAGCGGGCTCATCGATCAAGTGATCGACCAGCTCCGGGAACAGATCACCGGAGGGAGCTGGCCGATCGGCGGGAGGATCCCCACCGAGGCCGAACTCGCCCAGCTCACCGGGACGAGCCGGAACACCGTCCGGGAAGCCGTGCAATCCCTCGTACACGCCGGCCTGCTGGAACGCCGCCAGGGGTCGGGCACCTACGTACTCGCCGCCAGCGAACTCGCCGGGGCGGTGAGCCGGCACGTCGCCGGAGCCCCCCAGTTGCACGTCCTCGAAGTGCGTCGGGCCCTTGAAGTCGGGGCGGCCCGGCTCGCCGCCCGCCGCCGCACCGACGAGGACATCCGGCGCCTGCGCGAACTACTCGTCGGCCGGAACGCCGCCGCCGAGGTCGACGACCTCGACGGGGTCGTGGCCATGGACGTCGCCCTGCACCGGGCCATCGGGCAGGCCGCACACAACCCCGTGCTCACCGACCTGTACGAGCACTTCCTCGACGCCGTGCACGAGAACGTGCGGATCAATGCGGCTTCCGAGGACCGGCAGGACCCCGACGAGCACGTCGCCCTCGTCGACGCGATCGAAGCCGGGGACGTCGAACGCGCCGACCGGGAAGCTGCCTGTTTCCTCGACGACCTGCTCGAACAGGAACGGTCGACCCCGGAGGGACCGGACCCCCAGTAGGGTCCGGATCGCCCCGGTGGACCCGAGTCACCATCGGGAGCGGGTCGCCCCCATATCCGGTTCGGACCCCGTCCTCCGGGCTGGTAGTGTCGGAGCCCCGAGCCCCCGTAGCTCAGGGGATAGAGCACCGCCCTCCGGAGGCGGGAGCGCAGGTTCGAATCCTGCCGGGGGCACTTACCAGATGGGAAACGCCCGTGGATGTGCCGTCGGACACTCAGCTGATCATCCAGGGCAGTTGGCAAGTCAACCGACGCGCCTGATCTTGGCCTGGGTACCGCTGCCGTCGGACGTCAGGGCGAGGCGCCTTCTGATCACCGGCCAGGTCGCTCGATGGACGTGACGCACACCCTGACGCCGCGGCCTTCGAGATGCTGTACCAGCCGGACCAGCGTCACCTGGCTGAAGGTGAACAGCGTGTCGACGGTGACCTGACCGCGGCCGGCGATGCCGAGGGCGACCGTCTTCGGGGTGCTCGGGAGCGGTCCGGGCTCCGCCGCTGAGCGCGCTGACCTTCTCGGCGAACTTCTGTCGCCCCTCACCGTCGAGAAGGAGCTGATCGGTCGCGACGAGCGCCTGGGAGAACAGGTGGCTGGCTTCGTCGGAGCCGCGCAGTTCTTTCAGGTGGATGAACTCGTCGCCGGGTCCGAGCAGGTCGCAGAGCTCGATCCCGCGTGGGTGCATAGCCGTGCGGATCAGTTTGCGGTCCAGGGCGAGGAACGCCGGATCGTCTTCGGCCACCTTGACGTTGTAGGCCTTCTCATGACCGGTCATCCACGGCGGCAGCGCGACGCATGAGGCCTGGCTCAGGATGCGGTCCGCCTCGGCCCGGATCTGCTCGTGGTAGGTGCTGGTCATGGTGAACCAGCGCCCGTCCTGGAAGACGTACAGGGCGTCGTCGATCCGGGTCTCGAAGGCGATCCACTTGAGTGCGGGGATCTGCGGGCTCACGGCCTCGTCCCCGGACAACAGCACCGCTTTGAGGTTCCGGAGCAGCACCACGGGGTCGCGCTTCGGGTGGGCGGCGACGATGGACATGAGGTCGTCGAGGGTGAGCCAGGGCAGCGGCTCCCGCCCCGCACCCTGCCCGACGAGTTGCACCGCGTCGACGGTATTGAACTCGTCAGTCTGGTCCCAGGGCCACCCCGTTCCCAGCAGATGGCCCTCCCGCCCACGAAGCGCGTCGGCGAGCAGGCTGTTCAGAACCTTGCGCCGCGGGTCGCGGGGCATTGGCGCCGATGGGGGTATTCAGCTGACCGGACTATGATCGCGGCGCGGACGTGGCGCACGCCGCTGACGGTCTGGTTCACGGCCTGCTGGATGTTCGCCTCGCAGAAGGACGGCGTCTCGGCGCTGAGCCTGCAGCGGACGCTGGATATCGGCTCCTACACGACGGCCTGGACCAGGCTGCACCGTCTGAGGTCGGTCCTGATCCGGTCCGGTCGCGACCGCCTGACCGGCATGGTGGAGGTCGACGAGACCTACATCGGCGGCGAGGAGGCCGGTCAGCTGAATACCCCCAAAGCGACGTCACCACCTCACTGAAGGCCAGCGGCGTCCACCGGCTCCTGATCGTCAACGGGCGCGGCGGCAACTACGTCCTGTCGAACATCGTCCAGGAGGCATCAGTCGCCGGTCCTGACCTGGCCCTGTTCCCCGCCCGCGACGACTGGCGCGCGGCACGGGAGGCCGCCGGGTGCGAGACCGACAACAGCGGCGACATGCACCCCGGTGAACTGGAGACCTCGGTCCTGCTGTACGCCTCGCCCGACCTGGTCCGTCCCAGCTACGCCACAGCCGACCACGAGGCACCGTCCCGACCCCACCTGCTCACGCTCGGCATGCGCGACTACACCACCAGCGGTGTGATCGGCCGGCCCTCCCTCGCCACCGCGGAGAAGGGCAAGACCTTCCTGGACGCCTTCGTCGACCTCGCGGCCAGCCACCTGGACCTGCTCCGGACCACAACGGATGACAGCTCCGACGGCTGGCCCCGCACCGAGTGACAGGAGCCATCGGGGCAGCTCAGGTCGCTGACGTCCAGGCGGCCGACGCTCATCGACCCGGCAGTGTCGCCTTGACGAGGCATTTGCCACCACTCGCAGGGGCATGGTTGGCCAGGCGCTGGGCGGGTACGGGCTCCACGCCTGACCTCCGTCCCCCAGGCGGCAACTTGTCACTCCTGCTCGCGCGGGTGATGGGCAACGCGGTC
Source organism: Kineosporiaceae bacterium (assembly GCA_037381765.1). Lineage (GTDB taxonomy): Bacteria > Actinomycetota > Actinomycetes > Actinomycetales > Kineosporiaceae > JARRQM01. The sequence continues at coordinate 1,766 of JARRQM010000038.1, read as the reverse complement.
CCCGGGTGGTGAGCAACGCCGTCAGCGGACTTCACCGTCGGTCCTGGCCTGTCGACGCTGACGGCGCTGCCGATCGTGGGGGCCCCGCGCGGGCGGCGGCGGGCTACCTGATCGCTGACGGGTTCTCGGGCAGGAGGCCGACTCCGGCCACGATCGGGGCTGTCGTCTTCCCGGTAGCGGTCCGCCGCCACAGGTCGGCGTCGACCAGTCCCGGCTCGACCAGCCTGAGCCCGGCGAACCAGGCGGCCACCTGTTCCCGGGGGCGCAGGGCGAACGGGGCGGTGGTCTCGGCGTAGATGTCGGCGGCCGCGCGGGTGGCTGCGCTGGCGGTGTCGTCGCCGTCATCGACCACGTGCGTAATGACCAGGGCGCTGCCCGGGGCCATCACGTCCCGGAACGCTGCCACGATCGCGGCCGGGTCCTCGTGATCGGCGACGAAGTGAAGGATCGCGCACATCACCACCGCCACCGGCCGGGCGAAGTCGAGGTGGGCACGCACGTCCAGGTCCGCCAGGATCTCCCCCGGCTCCCGGACGTCCCCCTCGATCACGATGGTGCCGGACCCGGCCAACAGGGCGCGGGCGTGCACCAACACGATCGGATCGCAGTCGACGTACGCCGTCCGAGCGTGGGGGTTGACCCGCCCGGCGACCTCGTGCACGTTGTCCGCGGTCGGCAACCCGCTGCCGATGTCCAGGAACTGGTCGATCCCCCGCCTGGCCAGGAACGCCACCGCACGGCGACCGAACGCCCGATTGGCGCGCACCCCCGCCACGACCAGCGGCTGAGTCTGCGTGATCCGTGCGGCGAGCAGGCGGTCGGCGGCGAAATTGTCCTTCCCGCCCAGTAGGAAGTCGTAGACCCGGGCGATGTTCGGGACGCCCGGGGCCTCATCGATCCCGGGCAGAGCCTGCCATCCCGGCTCTCCGGTTCCTGCGCTCACCGTCGTTCCCTCCGCCACCGGGCTGTGCCGATCCAGCGCCCCAACGGGGAGCCTGGTTCGGTCTGGCGTGACGAGCGTGCCGACAGTGGCTGGGACAGCGCGGCCCCACCCCTGGACATCCACGGACAATTGGCTGGGCTGCTCTTGTCCATTGGTGTCCGGGGCATGACACTGGTGGTGTGCGGAATGAGCGGTTACGCCGGGCGATGCTGGCGCAAGGGCTCAGCGCGGAGGCCCTGGCCGAACGTGTGGGCGCCAGCACCAAGTCCGTGCGGCGCTGGCTGGACAGCGTCAGCGTTCCCTACCCCAAGACCCGCTACCAGGTGGCCGCCGCCGTGCGGGAGGACGAGTCCTGGCTGTGGCCCGACGCTGTCGACGCCGCCAGCCTGGCCGGAGCGGAACTGGTCACCTCCTGGCCCCGCCGCACTGACGTCCCGGCACCGTTGTGGACCGAACTCCTACGCGACGCCGACCGCAACGTCGACCTGCTGGCCTTCGCCGGTCTGTTCCTCGTGGAGAACCACCCAGACTGGATACCGCTGCTGCACGCCCGCGCCGCCGCCGGCGCCCGGATCCGGCTGCTCCTCGGCGACCCGGGGGGCCGGCAACTGGCCTCCCGCGACACCGAGGCCCGCATCGGCGGCGCCGTCACCGGACGCGTCTCCGCCGTCCTGGCCGCCTACCAGCCCCTGGCCGACCAGGTCGAGATCCGCCTGCACGACACCCCGCTGTACAACTCCATCTACCGCTTCGACGACCACATGCTCATCAACACCCACGTCTACGGCATCCTCGCCGCCTACACCCCAGTCCTGCGGCTCCG
>JARRQM010000037.1:0-8582 GCA_037381765.1 Kineosporiaceae bacterium | reverse complement strand
TGCGGTTCTGGTACGCCCCCGGCTGAGGGGCGAAGGAGCCGGGAGCGTACTCGAAGGCCCGATCCCCACGCCTTCGACAGGTTCTCCGCGGACACCGTCCGGTTCTCCGCGGGTACCGTCCGGTTCACTACCGTCCGGGACGGTGACTCGGAGCCGCCGGGGTGAGCCGGGGTGGGCTACCTCCGGGGCGTCGCGCGGCCGTACGCTTGCCGGGATGGTTGTCGTCCAGGAACCGGGTGAGCTCGTCCTCGCCGTGCTCGCCGAGGCCCCCGATCCCGCCCCGGTGGCGTTGCGGGAGAGCGTGCTGCGGCACGGGCCGATCACCGCGACCTTCCAGGTGATCGGGGCCAGCCACCTGGTGGGCATTCGGGTCGATGATCGGCCGTGGTTCCACGAGACGCTGTCCTGCCTGCCGATCCCGCCGCAGGACTGCCTGCACCACCACGGTTTCACCGATCTCGCCGACCATGACGCCGCACTCCCCGGATGGGGGTACCGGGTGCAGGTCCGGTTGCGCACGGCACCGGCCGAAGCGGACCCGACCGGTGCCGAGGCCGGGACCGAGGCCGGGACCGGGGCCGGTGAGAGCATCGACGCCGGGCTCGTCGTGGCGTTCCCGGCGGTTTTCGGCCGCAAGCCGGTCACCCATGTCGCGTGGACCGTGGGCGAGCGCGACCTCAGTTGGACGACGTTGCACACCTACCCGTCGCCGGAGGGGGTGACCGCGGTTACTTCCCGGTCGGTACTCCACCTCCCGGTCGGGGCCACCGGACGCCGCCGGAGCCACCGGGGCCGCGTGAGCCGCCGGACACCGCCCGCCGCGGTATCCGTAGCCCGCACTACGCTGAGCTGAGTACCGACCCGGGGCCCGGCGGACCCGGACCCGAGAACCTGGTTTCGAGAAACCGGATCCGAGAAACCGGATCCGAGCAGGAGGGTGGCGGATGTCAACCGAGCTCATCGTCTCGGCGGTGGTGTGGACCACCGTGGCCACCGTCATCTCCCAGGGCAGCGCCATCGCTTTGATGGCGTTGCTCGGGGTGCGGCCCCGGGCCCTGCCGCATGAGCTCGTGGAGGTCCAGAATCCCGCGGTCGGTGCGGCCTTCTTCGTCGTCGCGCTCACCGCGGCGCTGTTCGTCAGCCCGATGGCCTCTTCCGGGTTCACCCCGGATCCGGATCTGTGGGAGAGCGCCGCCTGGGTGGTCGGTGGTCTGGTGATGGCGGTCGTCTACACCCTCGTCGCGTTCATGCTCGCGCACCGCGTGCTGGGTCGTCGCCGCGGTGAGGGGCTGCTTGGGTTCGTTCGTCGCGAACTCGTTGCGGAACAGAACGTCTCGCTCACCCTGTTCTTCGGTGGCCTCGCGGTGATCCCGTTCGTGGCCGTCGTCTACCAGCTCATCTAACCGTTCCGGGGGCCGGGGCTGGGGCCGTCTCCGGACCCGGGCCCAAACGGATTTCCGGCGCGACGGATCCGGTCAGTCCCAGGCCGCGTAGCCCTTCGCATAGGTGCGTTGCAGGATCGGCGCATCCAGGGTGTTGATCCCGGTGGGGATTTCGGCGGTGTCCGGGTCGAAGACCGTGGCGGTGTCGAGGACGGCGGGGGTGAGGTAGCGCAGGGCGATACCGGCGGGTAGGTGCACGGTGGGCGCCCGGTCCCGGGTGGCGAGGACGAACCCCCACTCCCCGAATGAGGGCACGTGGGTGCGCAGCGGCAGGGTCTGCCAGCCCGCATCGGCCACGGTGTGGTCCACCATCCAGAACGCTTCGCGGACGAAGTACGGGGAGGCGGCCTGGGTGACGAACGCGCCGCCGGGTTCCAGGCGTTCACCGAGCAGCCGGTAGAACTGGCGGCTGTACAGCTTGCTCAGCGCCTCGTTGTTCGGGTCCGGCAGGTCGGCGATGATCACCGGGTAGTGGCCGGTGTCGCGCCGCGCGAAAGTGAAGGCGTCCTCGTTGACCACCCGGACCCGGGGGTCGGCGAACGCGTCCTGGTTGAGCCGGCGCACCGGGGGGTAGCTGCGGGCCATCGCGGTCATCGCCGGGTCCAGGTCGACGACGGTGATCTGCTCGACCTCGGGGTACTTGAGTAGTTCGCGCACCGCCAGACCGTCGCCGCCGCCGAGGACGAGTACCCGGCTGCGGGACCGGGCGGCACTCATCACCGGGTGTACCAGCATTTCGTGGTAGCGGTATTCGTCGCGGCTGCTGAACTGCAGGTTGCCGTCCAGGTAGAGGCGCAGGTCCTGCTGGTTCTGGGTGATGACGAGACGCTGGTAGGCGGTCTGGTCGCGGTAGACGATGAGGCCGTCGTACATCCGCTGTTCGAAGACCTGCACCCACCAGGTCGAGGCGATCAGCCCGGCGACCATGACGAGGGCGGTGACGGTTGCGGCGCCGCCGAGCGTGCGGCGGGCGGCCCGGGTGAGACGGTGCCGGAAGGTCCGCAGGATGGCGGCGGCCACCGTGACGTTGAGCAGGCCGGTGAGGAAGGCGGTCTGGTTGACCCCGAGCCAGGGCAGTAGGAGCAGCGGGAAGGCGAGTGAGCCGATCAGGGCGCCGACGTAGTCGATGGTGAGTACGTCGGCGAGGGCCCGGGCCAGGTCGGACCGTGCCGCGACGATCCGGGTCAGCAGGGGGATTTCGAGTCCGATACCGATCCCGACGGACAGGATCACGCCGACCATGACGATCCGGTAGGAGTCGGGGTCGAGGGAGTACGTGGCGTACAGGACGGCTGCCGAGGCGCCGCCGAACAGGCCGATCAGGATCTCCACGACGATGAAGGTGGCGAGTTCGGCGCGGAGGACCCGCCGGGACAGGGAGGCCCCCAACCCCATCGCGAACAGGAACAGTCCGATGGTCAGGGAGAACTGGGTGACGCTGTCTCCGAGCAGGTAGCTGGACAGGGTGCCGACGACGAGTTCGTAGACGAGTGCGCAGACCGAGATGATCAGGACTGAGGCGAGTAGGGCGGCGCGTTCCCGGCGGGTCACCCCGGCCGGGTCCGGTCCGGTCTCACTTTCCACTGTTCGGTCCGCCACCGAGGATGTTGATCCCGCCCACACTGCCGACCCGGGCCGACGATCCGCCGGACTGGACCAGGCCCACCCCGGCGTAGCTGGCGTAGGCGGCCGAGGACAGTCCGAACGTGCACAGCGCTGCGACGGCGATGACGGCGAAAGCGCGCACAGGTCAGTCCTCATCCTCGGGGAGCCAGCGGGCCGAACGGGCGCCACGGATCAGCGCGATCACCCCGATCACCCCGGCCACTCCGGCGAAAATGAGCCAGGGTGTCGTCCACAGGTGCGCGTCGCGGACCTGTAGTCGTACGGAGGCGGCGGGCAGGGCACCTTCGGGGTCCAGTTCCAGCAGGAGAGTGTGCCGACCCTGCTGCGCGGGGACGAAGGTGCTGCGGACGACGTGTTGCTCCTCGTCCCAGTGCTCGCCTTCGTCGATCCCGGTTTCATGCCAGAAATCGGGGGTGGAGATGAGCGTGTCCGTGCCGTCCGGGGAGATGATGCTCACGTCGAGGTCGCTGTAGGTGTTCTTCGGCAGGTAGTCGAGCAGGGTGAACTCGATCTGCACGGGTCTGCCGGGATGGTTCAGGTCGAGTTCGGCCGTCCACGGGGTCGTCACGGTGACCGCTGCGGATTCCTCGGCGAGAATGACCCGACCCCGGCCGTACAGGGCCGACGCGCCGGCCATGATCAGGGCGATGACCACCGAGCCGAGGACGACCCCGGCGATGAGCAGGGACAGCGGGCGTGGCGGGGTCAGCCGTTCGGCGGCCTCCGCCCCGAAGGCGGCCTCGATCTCGTCGTCGTCGAGTAACCGGCCGCAGGAACAGTCGAGTTCGTTCGCGGTCGCCTCGACGTCGCAGCGGGTGTCCCCGAGCCGGCCTTCGACGAGGAGCAGCTCGTCGCCGCGCCGGACCCGGGAGGTGAGTTCCCCGTCCACGCCGAGCACCCGGGCCGGGTACCGCTCGACGACGGGGACCTGCCGTCCGTCCCCGAGTGGGATCACCGGCCCCCGGTACACGTCGAACGGTCCCCACTGGCGCACCTTGGCGGACAGGGACAGACCGTTCTCGTCGTGGGTCAGCCAGGACAGCCGGCCGTCCGGCCGGCCGACCAGCCATTCGTCCCAGGCCCACTGGTCGCTCGGATCGGCCGGGTCCCAGCCCTGGTAGCGCACCCGGCCGAGGACGACCTGTGGGTAGCCGTCGAGGGGGAGCGTCTGGCCGAGCTGGATCGGGATCCGCGGGGTGGGCAGCTGGGCGCCGGGGTCGATATCCACCCCGTCGGGGCCCTCCGACAGGGTGGCGTGGCAGGAACCGCAGGTGAGGGTCTGGGCCTGCGCGGTGACCTGCGAGACCGTGGCACCGCAGTTCGGGCAGGCGAGCCGGCGCAGTACGGGCCAGGACGGGGTCCCGGACTCGATGGTGGTCATCTCAGCTCAGGACCAGGTCGGTGTGGTCGAGGTCATCCCCGACCGACAGCTCGATCTCGTCCTGCCAGTAGGTGAGACAGACGGTCCTCCCGGCGGCGCCGCCCTGGATGTAGACGAATTCGCCGCGGAGCGGCAACGTGGAGGCGAACTGCCCTTCGGTGCCCTCAAGGTGGCCGCGGCGTTTCTCGGTGACGAACACCGGGTGGGTGTTGGCCTGGACGGTCGACCCGACCTGGACGGTGTCCGGTGGCGGTACCGGACCGCGCAGGCGTTCCCGGCGGTACAGCGTCCAGTACCCCTCGTCCTCCTCCAGCCAGTCCGGTGGGGCGCCGTCGTCCCAGCCCACCTGCCACTCGTCCCAGAACCCTCCGTCGTAGCGGTAGCGGGCCCGGCCGAGGACCGTGAGCCCGCGGCCGCGCAGCGCCCCGCGGGCGCCGATCTGCAGCCGGGAGGGCGCGTCGACCAGGGAAGCCCCGGTTCTCCCGGGTGCCAGTGTGTCGCCACCGCTCACCAGGTAGTTCGTCGCGCAGTACGGGCACACGACGACACGGATGAACTGGTTCTCGATCTGGAGGGCCCCGCCGCAGCTGGTGCAGCTGACTTGCCTCACCTTTGCGCTCCTCTCCTTTCGGCGTACCAGACCTTCTCATGCCGCGGTGTCACGGCATGCTCCCGGGCTGGGGCTGGTGGGGGAGCGCCCCAGATCACCGATACCGCGGGCCGGGACGGGTCAGTGCGCGCCCCGGAGAGTACCGGTGAGGGTGCCGTGCATGGTGGCGCTGGGCTCGTTGAGTCCGATGATCTCGACCCGCTTGCCCCGGGCCTGGTACTTCGTGGTGATCGCGTCGAGGGCGGCGACCGAGGACGCGTCCCAGATGTGGGCCTGGGACAGGTCGATGACCACGTTGTCGGGGTCGTCCGGGTAGTTGAACTGGTAGACCAGATCGTTGCTGGAGGCGAAGAACAGCTCGCCGTGTACCGAGTAGATCCGGGTGTTGCCGTCGGGGTCGAGCACGCTGGTGACTTCGGTGACGTGGGCGACCCGCCGGGCGAAGATCACCATGGCGGTGAGGACACCGAATCCGACGCCGATCGCCAGGTTGTGGCTGACCAGCGTGGCGGCGACGGTGGTGACCATGACGACGGTCTCCCCGGTCGGCATCCGCCGGAGGGTGGCCGGGGAGATGCTGTGCCAGTCGAACGTCGACACCGACACGATGATCATCACCGCGAGCAGGGCGGCCATCGGGATCAGTGCCACCACGTCCCCCAGGGCGACCACGAGGGCCAGTAGGAAGGCGCCGGCGAGGAAGGTGGACAGCCGGGTGCGGGCGCCGGAAACCTTGACGTTGATCATCGTCTGGCCGATCATGGCGCAGCCGCCCATCCCACCGAAGAAACCGGTGACGATGTTGGCGACACCCTGCCCCCAGGATTCGCGGGTCTTGTCGGATCGGGTGTCGGTGATGTCGTCGACGAGTTTCGCGGTCATCAGCGACTCCATCAGCCCGACCAGTGCGATCCCCACCGCGTACGGGGCGATCACGTGCAGCGTGGCGAGGGTGAACGGAACGTCGGGGAGCCCGAATACCGGCAGGCTGTCCGGCAGCGTTCCCTCGTCGCCGACCGTCGGCACGGTGACCCGGGCGATGACCGTGAACGCGGTCAACGCGACGATCGCGACCAGCGGGGCGGGAACGGCGGTGGTGAGTCTCGGCAGGAACACCATGACGGCGAGGGCGACGGCGACCAGCGGGTAGACCAGCCAGGGCACGCCGAGCAGATGCGGTACCTGGGCGGCGAAGATCATGATCGCGAGGGCGTTCACGAAACCGACCATGACGCTGCGCGGGATGAACCGCATCAGTTTCGTCACCCCGAGCGCCGCGAGCAGGACCTGGACCAGGCCTCCGAGGATCACCGTGGCGATCAGGTAGCTCAACCCGTGCTCGGCGACCAGGGGAGCAACCACCAGCGCGATCGCCCCCGTCGCCCCGGTGATCATGGCGGGGCGGCCGCCGCTGAACGCGATCGTGACGGCCATGGTGAAGGACGCGAACAGCCCGACCCGGGGGTCGACCCCGGCGAGGATCGAGAACGAGATCGCCTCGGGGATCAGGGCGAGTGCGACGACCAGGCCGGCGAGGACCTCGGTGCGGAGCACGCGGGGGGACAGCCACGACGGGCGGGACGGTGATGTGCGCACGGTCGAGGGCAGTGCGGGCATGGGGCTCGTTTCCACTCGGTGCGTCCCTGTTGGACGCGCGGACGAAACTCCGGGGGAGGAGAGGGTCGGTTCGCGATGCCGGGAGGCGGACCTCAACCGGCCGCGCGGGCTCCGTCGCCCGTCACGTACCTGCCGCCGAGGGGCTGGTCGCCGCACCTCGACGGCGCGGAAATCCTACGTCAAGCCGCGCAGGGCGGTGTACGGCGCGTCGTCGCACACTTGCTCGCCAGGTAGCCCGGGCGCGCGCGAGCAGGCCGGTTTCACCCAGGAGTAACTTGCCGAGCGCCTCGGGGCGTCACGTCCCTCACATAGAGTGACCGGCAATAGGTGTGATCATTTGAGTCGCCGGGTGGTGGGTCGGGTGTCCCATCGGTAGCGCTTGCGGGCTCGTTGGATCAGTTGACGGATGGTGACGTAGCCGGCGTCCATGCGCCCGGTCACCCGGTCGGGCAGCAGCCCGACCTGGGTCTTGGCGGCAGCCAGGGTCGGCGCGATCGGTGATGTGGCGTTCCCGGACGGGGCCGGGGACGGCCATCGTGGCGGTACCGGTGGCTGCGTTGTCGTGGCCGGTGCGTGAGGGATCCGGCGGGGATGGCCGGTCGGCGATGGTGGCCGGGCTCGCCGGGCCGATCCGCACGGGTGACCTGGTCGCTTTCTGCAAGATCGTCGTGGTGGCGCCGGCGAAGGTGCGCCGGGACGGGCAGGGCCAGGCCGAGGTTGACCGTGCTCGCGATGCCGCTGTTCACCACGCCGCCCTGCCAGGGAAGGGCACCGGGGACCGGCGCGGCCCCGCCGGAAGTCGACTCCCGCGATCCGGATGCAACCGCTGGAGACGGTCGGACGTACTTGGTGGGTGACGGAAGGAGGTCGTGTGAGCCGAAGAAGCGGATTCGAGGGTCTGGAAGCCTTCGTGGCCGAGCGCGGAACGCCCCTGTTGGCGACGGCGACCCTGCTGGCCGGCGGTCGGGAGGAGGGACAGGACCTGCTCCAGGAAGGCCTGGAGCGTCTGATGCGGAACTGGCAGCGGGTGGACGGCGACCCCGAGGGATATCTGCGACGGACGCTGTACCACCTGGCGGTGGACCGCTGGCGGCGCTGGTCCCGGTGGTCCCAGGTACGGCTGTCCGTTGCCTCGCAGGTCCCGGACGGGAGCGAGCAGGTGGCCCTGCGGGCGGCTCTGGTCGCCTCGCTGGCGAGGCTGCCGGCGAAGCAGAGGGCCGCTGTGGTGCTGCGCTACTGGGAGCAGCTCAGCGAGTCGGAGGTCGCGGACGCCCTCGGCTGCTCGGTCGGCACGGTGAAGTCCAACACGTCGCGAGGGATGGCCAGGCTGCGCGAGCTGACGGCCGGGTGGTTGGACGAGGAAGAGACGACATACGTAGGAGTGGTGAGATGAACGGGAACATGGAGCGCGAGCTCATGGCCGGGATGCACGAGCACGTGCAGGGAATACACCTGACCCGGGACGTCGCCGGTGAGGCACGGCGCCGGGTCCGGCGCCGGCAGCGGGTACGTCTGGCGGTCTCGGGAGCGGGTACTTTCGCCGCCGCCACCGCAGTGATCCTGGCTGTGGGCGTCGGCCCGCTGGGCCTCGGCCCGCAGGACGGCCCGGCACCCTCGGTCGCGGGGGAGGGAACGTCCGGGCAGCCCGGAACCGTCGACTCGGATATGCAGGTCGTGCTGCACCGCGCCGAGCGGGCCGCCGCCCAGCAACCCGAGCCCAGCGACGACGCGTACGTGTTCATTCACGACGTCACCCAGGATTTCCCGGCTTCCCGTGAGGAGGAGGCGAGCGACACGTGGTACGAGGCCCGGGTATGGCTCTCCGTGGATATGCGGCACCGCTCCGTCGTGCAGGAACGGGAATACGGCAGCGGTGACCGGTGGAGTGCAACGGGCGAGATGAAAG
>JARRQM010000036.1:0-8677 GCA_037381765.1 Kineosporiaceae bacterium | reverse complement strand
TCCTGGCCCTGTTAGCAGTTCCTGACCCGGTCAGCAGTGCCTGACCCGGTCAGAGGTACCCAGCCCCGGCAAAGGGCGACAGGGCTCCATCGGAAGTGCTTGGCCGCGTCAGAAGTGCCCGTGCCCGTGGCCGTGCCCGTGGCCGGCGTCCGCAGCGAGCTCCTCTTCCTTCTTCTCCACCACCAGGACGTCAGTGGTGAGAACCATCGAGACGATGGAAGCGGCGTTGCGCAACGCTGACCGGGTCACCTTGACCGGGTCGAGGACCCCGCCGGCCACCAGGTCGACGTACTCCCCGGAGGCCGCGTCCAGACCCTCCCCGGCACCGCGGGCACGCACCGCCTCAACGACGACGTACCCTTCCAGCCCGGCATTCTCGGCGATCCAACGCAGCGGCTCGACCACAGCCCGGCGAACGATCCGCACCCCGGTGGCCTCATCTCCGGCCAGCCCCAGATCGTCGGCGAGCACCTGCGAGGAGTGCAGGAGCGCGGACCCGCCACCGGGCACGATCCCCTCCTCAATGGCGGCGCGGGTCGCCGACACCGCGTCCTCGATGCGGTGCTTCTTCTCCTTGAGCTCGACCTCGGTATGCGCCCCGACCTTGATCACGCTCACCCCACCGGCCAGCTTCGCCAGCCGCTCCTGGAGCTTCTCGCGGTCCCAGTCGGAATCGGTGCCCTCAATCTCCTTGCGGATCTGCTGCGCCCGGGCGTCCACATCGTCCGCCGAACCGCCGCCACCGATCAGGGTCGTCGTGTCCTTGGAAACCACGACCCGGCGGGCGGTACCGAGCACCTCCAGCCCCACCTGGTCGAGCTTGAGCCCGACCTCGGCAGAAACCACCTGGCCGCCGGTGAGCACGGCGAGATCGTCGAGCATCGCCTTGCGCCGGTCACCGAACCCGGGCGCCTTGACCGCGGTCACCGCGAAGGTGCCACGGATCCGGTTCACCACGAGTGTCGACAGCGCCTCCCCCTCGACGTCCTCGGCGACGATGAACAGCGGCTTACCGGTCTGCAGCACCTTCTCCAACAACGGCAGCAACTCCGCGACCGCAGAGATCTTGCCCTGGTTGATGAGGACGTAGGCGTCCTCAAGGACGGCCTCCATCCGCTCGGTGTCCGTGACGAAGTACGGGGAGATGTAGCCCTTGTCGAACTGCATCCCCTCGGTGAGTTCCAGCTCCAACGCCGTCGCCGAGGACTCCTCGACGGTGATCACGCCGTCCTTGCCGACCTTGTCGAACGCATCCGCGATGAACGCGCCGATCTCGGCGTCCTGCGCGGAGATCGTCGCCACCCGGGCGATGTCATCCCGGCCGTCCACCTCGCGGGCGACCTCCCGCAACCGGGCGTCCATCGCGTCCACCGCGGCGTCCATCCCCCGCTTCAGACCGACCGGGGCCGCCCCCGCGGTGACGTTCCGCAGCCCCTCCCGGAGCATCGCCTGAGCGAGCACGGTCGCCGTGGTCGTACCGTCCCCGGCGACGTCGTTCGTCCGCGTCGCAACTTCCTTGGCGAGCTGGGCCCCGAGATTCTCGTACGGGTCGTCCAGCTCCACCTCCTTGGCGATGGTCACCCCGTCATTGGTGATCGTCGGAGCACCCCAGGACTTGTCGATCACCACATTGCGGCCCTTCGGCCCGAGGGTGACCTTGACCACGTCGGCGAGCGCGTTGACCCCGCGCTCCAGGGACCGCCGTGCGGAATCGTCGAACTGCAGGATCTTCGCCATATCCCGAAATCTAGGCAGCGGCTTAGCACTCGGTCAACTCGAGTGCCAAAGCCGGCGCGGCGCCACCCGCCGGTCCCGGCCACGGCCCCCAGCCGCGCCGTGAAAGGATCGGCAGGTGGACCTCGCCGGGATAGCCGCACTGCTCACCTCGGAGGGCTGGGCACTACTGGAATCCCTGCCCGCCTACGACGAGCAGGACGCGATCGGCCTCGCCGAACAACTCCGGGCCCACGGGCACCCGCCGGAACTCGTCTCCGCCGCCCTCACCCAGTCACGTCTGCGGGCCGCCGCCCGCAGCAAGTTCGGACCGTTCGCCGACGGCATGCTCTTCACCCCGGAAGGCCTGGAACAAGCCACCCGGTTGAGCGTCGCGGCACGGCACGCACACCGGTTCACCGCTGCCGGAATCACCCGGGTCGCCGACCTCGGCTGCGGGATCGGCGCCGACTCGATGGCGTTGGCCACCTTCGACCGTGACGTCATCGCCATCGACCGGGACGAGCCCACCGCCGCGGTGGCGACGATGAACCTGCGGCACTGGCCAGACGTCGTGGTGCGCTGCGAGGACGCGACGACGACCGACCTGTACGGAATCGACGGGGCTTTCCTCGACCCGGCCCGGCGCACCGCCGCCGGGAAACGGGTACTCGACCCGAGGCTGGCCTCCCCGCCGCTGTCCTTCGCCACCGGACTGGCCCGGCAACTCCCCGCGGTCGGCGTGAACACCGCCCCCGGGATCGGACATGAGCTCATCCCGGACGGCGCCGGGGCACAGTGGATCTCCGTCGGCGGGGACGTCGTCGAGGCCGGCCTGTGGTTCGGCCTGCTCGCCCGGGACGGGGTCCGGCGCAGCGCCCTCCTCCTGCCCGCCGACCCCGGACCCGGCGCTGCCGGACCCGACCCCACCGCCCCCGGTCCGGACGGCGGCCCGGGCCCGGCCCCGGACAGGTCCGGCCGCTCCGGCCGGTCCGGCGGGACCGACCCCGCCGAGGGGTCCGACCCTGCCGGGGAACCCGTCGAGGTCAACGACATCGACCTGCCCGAGGTCGGGGCGGGCACGCTCGGACAGGTGCTCTACGAACCGGACGGCGCGGTGATCCGCGCCGGCCTCGTCGGGCAGGTCGCCGCCGCCGTCGGCGGGCGGCTCGTCGACCGCAGCATCGCCTACGTCACCGCAGACCGGTTCACCCGCACCCCCCTGGCCACCGGGTACGCCGTCGAGGACGCCTTCCCGTTCCAGCTGAAACGGCTGCGGACGTGGCTACGTGACCGGGGCATCGGGCGCCTGGAAATCAAGAAGCGGGGTACCGCGGTGGAACCGGAGCAGCTGCGCCGGCAGCTGCGGCTCACCGGTTCGGAGGAAGCCACCCTCGTGCTCACCCGCCTGCAGGGCCGCCAGTACGTGGTCATCGTCCGCCGCCTGCGCTGACCCGCCCCGCACCCCAAACCCGCTCTGCACCCCAGACCCGTCCCACAGCACCCGGCCCGGGGTCAACTGGCCGACCCGGGGTCAACTGGCCGCCCCAGGGCCAACTGGCCGACCCAGGGCCAACTGGCCGGCTCAGGGCCCTGGGCCGACCCAAGGCCAACTGGCCGACCCGGGGCCAACTGGCCGACCCGAGGCCAACTACCCGGCCCGGGGTCAGCTGGCCGTACCGCCGACGGTGTCCCGCCACAGCCGGGCGTAACCGGGGCCGTCCACCTCCAGGGCGACGTCGATGACGGCGGGGGCGCGCCCGTGCGGGTCATGTGCCCGGTCCCCGTCCCAGTCCCGCTGGTCGACGACGGTCTGCCCGCGGGTCCAGGTCCCGGACAGCTCCACCCGCACCGGTAGCGCCCGCGTGGCCAACCCCTCCGGTCGGGCCACCGCGCAGACCGCCCCGGCGTCCCCGATCGTCGCATCCGGGGTGGCGAACCGCTCGCACTGGAACCGGACGATCCGGCCGCCGAGACGGGCCGCCGGATCGGGTGAGGCGGCGAGCCGGTCCGCTTCCTCGCCGGTGACCCGCACCTGACCGAACACGTCGAGCCCGTACATGGTGACCGGCACCCCCGCCTCGGCCGCGGCGTCCAGGACGACGGCGGCGGCCTCCGGGTCGTGCCACACGTTGAACTCCGCGGCGGCGGTGGCGTTGCCGACGAGCGCGGCCCCACCCATGAAAACGATCCGGGCCAGCCCGGTCGCCGCCTCCGGATAGGTGCGCAGCAGCAGGGCGATGTTCGTCATCGGCGCGAGCGGGACGAGGGTGATCCGCTCCCCCGACGCCGCGGCGTCCACCAGCACGTCGCGCAGCAGGGTGATCGCATGCCGCGGGTCGGGGCCCCGGGACGGCTCCGGCAGCCCGAGGTCACCCATCCCGTCCTCACCGTGCACGTGCCGGGCCGGTCGGCCCGGTTCGAGCAGTGGACGCGGCGCACCCCGCCCCACCGGAACGTCGGTCCGGCCCGCGGCGTCGAGGACGATGAGGGTGTTCCGGACCACCTGGTCGACCTCGGCGTTCCCGGCGACGCAGGTCACCGCGCGCAGGTCGAGCCCGGGATGCCGGGCGGCGAACAGGACCGCGAGGGCATCATCCACCCCGGTGTCGACGTCGAGAACGACCGGAACGCGACCGGCCGGGAAAGGAGCCGCCGGAGGAGGACCGGCGGACGTGCTGGCCTGCGCGGGTTCACTCATGGTCGCTATCTTCCCGCTCCCGGCCCGGCGCCGGCCCCCCGGTCAGACCAGGGCCGAGGTGATCGGCAGGGACGAGTCCGGGCCGATACCGAGCCCCGACGGCGGACGGCCGCGGGCGACCATGGCCGACCCGAGTGCGGCGACCATGGCCCCGTTGTCCGTGCACAGGGCCGGCCGCGGCACCCGCAGGGTGATCCCCGCGTCGGCGCAGCGCCGTTCGGCCACGGCCCGCAGCCGGGAGTTCGCCGCGACACCGCCACCGACGAGCAGGTGGTCGACACCGTGTTCGGTGCAGGCGAGCACGGCCTTCCGGGTGAGCACGTCGACGACGGCCTCCTGGAAGGCCGCGGCCACGTCGGCGACCGGGACCGGCTGCCCGGCATCCTCCCGGGCCTCCACCCAGCGGGCCACCGCCGTCTTCAACCCGGAGAAGGAGAAGTCGTACCGGTGCCGTTGCAGGTCCCGGGGTCCGGTGAGGCCGCGAGGAAAGGCGATGGACCCCGGGTCCCCCTGCCCGGACAGCCGGTCGATACTCGGCCCCCCGGGGAACGGCAGCCCGAGCACCCGGGCGACCTTGTCGAAGGCCTCCCCGGCGGCGTCGTCGATGGTCCGGCCCAGTTCGGTGATATCCGCCGTGACGTCGGGGACGAGCAGCAGCGAGGAGTGCCCGCCGGAGACCAGCATCGCCATCATCGGCTCCGGCAGCGGACCGTGCTCCAAGGCGTCCACGGCGACGTGCGCGGCGAGGTGGTTCACCCCGTACAGCGGCACCCCGAGACCGACGGCGAGCGCTTTCGCCGCCGCCACCCCGACGGTGAGCGCCCCGGCGAGCCCGGGACCCGAGGTCACCGCGACGGCGTCGACGTCGGCGAGCCGGACCCCGGCCTCGGTGCAGGCCCGCGCCAAGGTGGGAACCATCGCTTCGAGATGGGCCCGGCTGGCCACCTCCGGCACCACCCCGCCGAACCGGGCGTGCTCATCCATCGAACTCGCCACGGCGTCGACGAGCAGCCGATCCCCGCGGACCAGCCCGATCCCGGTCTCGTCGCAGGAAGTCTCGATGCCGAGGACGAGGGGCGCGCTCACCCCGGCAGGGTAGTCCGCGGCGGGTCCGGACGCGGCAACGGCCGTAACCGCATCACCCAGGCATCCTGCCCGCCCGGCTGGTAGTAGCCGCGGCGCACCGAGATCCGCCGGAAACCGTGCCGGGTGTACAGGGCGATCGCGGGGGCGTTGTCCGCCCGCACCTCCAGCAGCAGGCTGCCGGCCCCCGCCCGGACGGCCCGGTCGATGAGGGCGCGCAGCAGCACCCCGCCGACCCCGCGGCCCTGCGCCCCGGGGAGCACGGCGATCGTCTGGACGTCCGCCTCGGGGCCGCCGCGGTGCAGCCCGGCATAGCCGAGCAGCCGTCCGGCGCCGTCCTCGGCGATCAGGTAGCTGCGCGCCGCGGGATGGGCCAGTTCGGACCAGAACAGTTCCGCCGACCAGGCGGTCGGTCCGAACAGGTCCCGCTCGGCGGGGAGCACGGCGGAGACATCCCACCAGCGCATCGGGCGCAGCAGGACCCCGGCGGTGTCCGTGGCTCCGGTGACCCCGAGGGTGTCCGGGGTGTCCGGGGTGCCGGTGGGTCCGGTCATCCCGCTGGTGCGGGCCGCACCCGTTTCCGCCCGCTCGGTTCGACGGCGTCGGGGCGGCGCAGGTAGAGCGGTTCGACCGGGAGCAGCCCGACCGCGCCGTCCGGCCGGTCCCCGGTCAGGGCGCCCGCGGCGAGGGTGGCGACCTGTCCGGCGGTGACATCCGGCCCGGGGCCGTCCGGTGGAACCTCGACCCGGGTCGGGAAGGCCTCGGCGTGTACCAGGGCGCCGCGGCCGAACACGGGCAGGCCGAGCCCTCCCGGACCGTCCGGGGCCTGCACGTGCGGGCCGTCCAACCGCTGCGCCGCCGCGGCTGCGCCGCCGGGCCGGGGCACGGCCCGGTACCGGGCCCAGTGCACGTCCCGGCGCCGGGCGTCACCGGTGACGATGAACTCCGCCCCGGCCGGCCCGCCGGATGCGGGCCCACCGGCGACTGCCCCGGCCGACGCGGCAACCGCCTCGGCGAGGGCGTCCAGCGACCCCACCCCGTACACCGGGATACCGAGGGCGTGCCCGAGCACCTCGGCGGTGACCAGTCCCACCCGCAGCCCGGTGAACGGGCCGGGACCGACCCCGACCGCGATCCCGGACAGATCCGACCGGGACGCCCCCGCCTCGTCGAGGATCGCGACGATCGCGGGCGCGAGCAGCTCCGCATGGTGCCGGGGGTCCGCGGAACACCGTTCGGCGATCACCCGCCGGCCGTCGTGTAACGCCGCGCAGACCTGGGCACCGGAGGTGTCGAGGGCGAGCAGCAGCACCGAACCCACCGGGTCAGCTCGGGGGGAGCGGCACGCCGTCCCAGCGCGCGCCGAATCCGGCGAACTCGACCGTCCGCGGCTCGTCTCCCTCGACCGGTGGCGCGTCCGGGCCCCCGGCGGCACCGTGCGGGCGCACGAGGCGCAACTCGATCCGATCCGACGCGAGTTCCTCCACCATGCCCTCCCCCCATTCGACGACGGTGACGGACTCGGCGAGGGAGGCGTCGAGGTCGAGGTCATCCACTTCGGCGAGGCTGGCCAGCCGGTAGGCGTCGACGTGGACGAGGGACGGCCCGTCCCCGGTCGACGGGTGCACCCGGGCGATGACGAACGTCGGGCTGGTCACCTCACCGCGCACCTGCATCCCGACGCCGATGCCCTGGGTGAGGGTGGTCTTGCCGGCGCCCAGGTCGCCGCTGAGCACGACGAGGTCGCCGGGCGTGAGCACGGCCGCCAGGTCGCGTCCCAGGTCCCGCATCGCCTCCGCGGTGTCCACGGTCAGGGTCGCGGCCACGGCCGCCCGCCCCTCCGGTTCGGCCCGCTCGGCGCGGTGCGCTCCACTCACTGCGTCTCCTGTTCTCCGGTCCTGCACGGCCGCCCCGGGCGACCGCCGCCCCGCTGGCCGTTCTCCCGCCGCGCGGGGCCACCGCCCGGGCCCCGGTGCCTGTCCGGTGCCGTCCCGGCCCTGGTACGCCCGCTCACGCCGCCCCGTCCCGATGCTTGCGGCGCAGCGGGGTGACGGTCCGCCGGACCCGCCCGGGCCGCTGCGGCACCGCGCGCATCGCGCGTTCCACGAGTTCGACGAGATGCCCGGTGAGCACGTCCGGATGTTCGAGCATGAGCAGGTGGCCCGCGCGGCGGACCACGACGTGTTCGGCGGCCGGTAGCCGGTGCACGATCTCTTCACTGTGGTCGGCCGGGGTGAGCAGATCCGAGTCTCCCACGATGACGAGCATCTCGATGCCGTCGAGGGCGGCGAGCGCCTCGCGCTTGTCATGTTCGGAGAACGCCGGGAGGAAATCGGAGATCACGTTGAGCCGGGTCGCCGCGATCATCTCGGCGGTGAACCGGACCAGGGACGGTGGCACCGGGGAGGCGTAGGAGTAGCGGCCGACCAGGAAGGTTTCCAGGTCGCTGCCGAGTTTGCGGCCCTGGGCGACGAGTTTCGGGGTGCGGGTCAGCACCCGCAGGGTGGGCGGGCCGACCGTGCGGACCAGGCTGCCCAGCCCCGGGATGCCGAAGTCGACGTCGGCGAGCCCGCCGGCACTGGTCGACACGAGGGCGACGCCGAGCACCCGGTCACGGAACAGCTCGGGCTCCCGCTCGGCCAGCGACATGACCGTCATCCCGCCCATCGAGTGCCCGATGAGCACGAGCGGGCCGTCCGGGGCCACCGCGCGGAGTACCGCCCGCAGGTCGGATCCGAGCTGGTCGATGGTCGCCGACCCGTCCGGCCCCTCCCCGGACCGGCCGTGGCCACGCTGATCCCAGAACACCAGGCGGAACCGGCCGCGCAGGGCCTCACGCTGGTAGTACCAGGAGTCCAGGGACAGCGCGTAGCCGTGGCTGAACACCAGGGTCGGGGTTGCCTCGGGTCCGCGACCGCCGCGGCCACGACCGCCGTTCCCTCGACCGCCGTTCCCGGTGCGGCTGCCCTTCCCGCCGCCCGGGGCGGTCCCGCCGTCAGCAGGCGGGTCGGGTTCGTCGACCTCGACGTGCAGCACGGTTCCGTCGTCGGCGATCACCTCGGTGCCGGGGGTCCGCAACGCCGTGTAGTCGACACCGTCGGGGTCCCGCCGGCGCCGGAAGGCCGCCCGCTCCGCGGCGAGGCCGATCGCCGCCCCGACCCCCGCCGCGGCCAGTCCCGC